>JAZUCO010000163.1:0-5807 GCA_045639185.1 Acutalibacteraceae bacterium | reverse complement strand
TTATATAATCTTTCCGAGGTGTTTTTTTATGAATATTATCTATGAAAAATTCAGAATAAATCTTAACAAAGCTATTATCGGTGCAGGTAATGCTGTTTATGATGTTACGGGCGGTAAGCTTGCAAAGTCAAATTTCATCAGAACTGCAGGCACAACAAAAGTCGGCACAGATGTAAAAATTATCTGTGAAGATGAAGAAAGCGTTACAATTGCAAAAACTGATAAAAACGGTAAGATTGTTGACAAAGGTTTCAGAATTCTTTCTACAACAGACTTCCATCTCGGTGATGACCCTGAGCTCCGTAAAAAGACCATCGGAATGCTTATGAATCATATCAAAGCAACAACTCCCGACCTTGTAATTCTTACGGGTGACATCATTCTCGGTAAATTTCAGCACCGTGATGCAGTTGAGTTTGCTGAGTTTATGGAAGAAGTCGGTGTTTACTGGGCATTTGTTTTCGGTAATCACGAAGCAAGAGAAGAAAAAGGCAGATTCAAAGAGCTTATTATGAAATGTCAGACAGCTTTCCCCCATTGTCTTGCACGTCAGGGCAGGGAAGACCTTTTCGGATATTGCAATTACTGTATCAATATTCTGGGGGGCGAAAATGAACTTCTCAAGACTCTGTTTATGTTTGACTCAGGCAGAGATATTCTTGATGAATACCGTGCAGAGCAGAATGTTCCCCCTGAAATCGGTTGTTATGACTACCTTAAAAAGAGTCAGATGAACTGGTATGAATCAAAGGTGAATGCACTCAAAGAGCAGTATGGTGACGTGAAGTCATTTATGTATATGCATATTCCTCTTAAAGAGTATGAAAATGCTGTTTGTCAGGACGAAAACGGCAAATTCTGTTTTACAGACAAGTGTGAGATTCTTTACGGCGGTGTTTATGAATCAGTAGGCTCATCAGCAATCAACAGCGGTATGTTTGCGCTTATCAAAAAGCTCGGCAGTACCGAGGCTGTTTTCTCAGGTCACGATCACGTCAATGATTTCTGTGCTGTCTATGACGGTGTTTATCTTGTTTACAACCAGTGCGGAGGCTACGAAACATATACTCTTGAGGAAAAGACAGGCTGGGGAGAAAAAGACTGGATTCAGGGCGTTACAATTACAGATATCAATTCCGACGGTACTTTTGATATCAGCCCACGTTATAACAGAATGTATCTTTAAGGAGCAGTTATGCCATATTTATTTACTCATTTCAAAGAAAAAATCACTCCCGACGGTGAACAGGTCTATTTTGCGGTAAGCCGTGACGGTTTTAACTGGGAGCAGGTAAACGGTGCAGAACCCGTGCTTACAAGCACAATGGGCACAAAGGGTTGTCGTGACATTGAAATTGTGCGTCTTCACACAGGCGGTTTTGTTATCATCACAACTGACCTTGGCATTACATATCATTTTGATGAAAATTACAATGTTGACTGGAAAAAGCTCAACAGTCAGGGCAGTAAGTGTCTGTGTATGTGGAGGACAGACGATCTTGTGAATTTCTCAGAGCAGAAACTTCTTTATTTCGGCAGAGATGATTTCGGCTGTCTGTGGGCACCCGAAGTTTTCTTTGATGAAGAAAATGAAGAGTATCTCATTCATTGGGGCTCAACTGTCGCAGAGGATAATTTCACACATATGTCGATTTATTGCTGCACAACAAAGGATTTTGAGACTTTTTCAGAGCCGAAGCTTTACTTCACCAAGGATAATGAAATTCTCGATTCACACATTGTAAAAGCAGGGGATACATATCATCTGTTTTACAAGAATTCATCAAATCCTCCGATGAATATGCATGCCACATCAAAGAGCCTTTACGGTCCCTTTGAACACGACAAGTCTTTTGAAGAGTATATGGACAAGGAGATTCCTCGTCCCGGCTCATACGAGGCTCCCACAAGCTTTGTACTGCCTGACGGAAGATGGTGTCTTATGCTTGATTTCTTCGGCTGTGCAAAAGAAGAAATGGGCTATGTTCCGTTTGTTTCGGACAATTTCGGCAATGCCGATTTCAGACGCAGCGACGAATCATTCTCTTTCCCTTACGGTTTCAAACACGGCGGTGTAATTGAAATCACCGAGGAAGAATACGAAAGACTCAGAAATTTATAAATAAAAAATATGCCGGCTGTCGGTAAGGATTTTCCTTATCAACAGCCGGCTGTTGTGTTATGTTTTTATGAAACTGCGCTGAACATATAAATGATAGCTTTTTCGCCTTCGGGAAGTTTTACCGTGATACCTTCATTCATAAGGTCTGCACCTTTGTAGTAGAAGATATTACCCGATGTGTCATAGTCATAGACTTTATATGTTGAAGCGGAATTGAGACCGTTGAGTCTGAGTGTGTATTCAGTGTCTTCAACATTTGAACGTTTGTAGATGAAAGCTGTACCCTTTGTGCCGTTTTCCTTTGAATACTGCATTGCAAGGATTTTTGAGTTGTTGTAACTGCCGCTTTCAAGAGGATAATAATTCTCTGTCATCAGCTTTCTCTGCTCTGCATAATTGCCTCTGTGTTCGCTTGTGATTGTGCCGAATGTGTCAAGATGGCATGTGAGAATTGAACTTCTTGACTGATATTCGTTGCCTGTATATTTAAGTGTACCTGAAAGGGGAAGCCACATTGAAAGACCGTAAGTCTGAGACTGTGTTGCTTCGTAAATATCTGTTCTAACGGCACAGTTGTAGTCACTTCTCCATATGGGAATGCTTCGTCTTGTCATTTCGAGGTCAAGACGTCTGCCGCCTGAAGCACAGTTGTCAATAATTAGACCGTCAACATTTGTGCAGAGAGTATCAAGATATTTATAAAGATTTGTCACATAGTGGTTTTCGCAGATACCTTTTCTGCCGTCATAGAATTCTTTGTCTGCTTTATCCCAGAGCTTTTCAGGCGCAAAGTTGAAATCCTGACGGTAAACGCTGACACCGTTTTCGATAAGAGATGCTGAGATGTATTCTGTCAGGAAATTGAGTGCATCTTCGTTTGCCAGATTCCACATTGCATAATTGCTGTCTTCGTTGATAACAAGCCATTCCTCATTTTCTGCGCCCTTGTTGAAAAGTGCGGAACCCTCTGATACTCTTTCTGCTTCATACCAGAGAACAAGACCGTTGTCTTTGCTTTCTGCAAAATCAGAGAGCGGAGCTATTCCGTCGGGGAATCTTGCAGGGTCGGGAGTCCAGTTGCCTGCACCGTCATACCAGTTGTTATCGGGTTTCTGATACCAGCCTGCATCCATCCATAAGTAATCTGTTCCGCGGAAAACAGAATCATCTGTGTTTTTGAGTGTTTGCAGAATCTGCTGTGAAGTTTCAACTGAATGAGGGCCTGCGATTTCAAGCATTGTGTATGTGCTTTCAATGTTTTCGGGATATACGCAGTCGAGCACCCAGTTTCTGAACATATTGAAGCCCTTGAGAGGATTTTTTGTTTCATAGAATGTGAGTGAAACGAGAGGTGAACGAACTTCTTCTGCGGGGAGAAGGTAAGCATCAAACTTTTCCTGACCGACTCTGATATCAACATTTCCGTCATTCTGTCTGAGTTTTGCTTCCCAGCGACCTGTCCAACCTATGCTGAGAATTGCACCGTAATTTTCACCGTAAATGTTGAAGTATGTAAGGTATGAATCTGTTGGTCTGCCGTCGTCACTGCCGAAAGTGCTGTTTAATGAAGAGAGATTCTTCTTTATGAGAGAGAAGTCGTCGGCGCTGTCGTTACTGCCCTTTGAGTAGTAAAGTTCAGCCTTGCCTGTGTCGAGTGCATTATCAAACGCATAGAAGTTATCAATTGTTTCCGAATTTTCTTCAGCTTCATTTCTGATATATACAGTCCATTCGCAGGTTGCGTTTTCTTCATAGATAGTGGCTTCAACGGTAGCCTTTATGCCGTTTGTCTTGTGTGTGAGAGTAATGTAAGAAGTTTTACCGCCTCTGTAAACTTTTCCTGTTTCGCTTTCTTCCGAAACATCAATTGTCCAGTTGTCGATATCATCGTTGATGCTCTTGCCGTCCACATCGAATGTGTAGGGAAGAGTTGTTGTGCCGTTTTTAAGAAGAATATTTGTGTTATACCATTCACGGCAACGGAGTTTTTCTGCATCTGAAACAGACATCTGCGAAGCATCAACTGTTTCAAATTTTAACTCCTGCTGAACAATATATCTGTTTATTTCTTTTGCTGATGAAGTATAGAGTGCACCGAGTGAAATACAGAAGAGAACAATTCCGGTAAGAATATTTATTGATGTTTTTTCTGTTCTTGTTCTGAGTATGAATGCAGCAAGAAGAAGAACGCTCACAACTGCAAATGTTATCATAAGTGTGGTAAAAACAACACGTTCATGTGCAAGAAAGTCTGTATTTATGAGTGCATTTGAAGTCCACAGTGTTGCCTGAAAGAATCCGGCACCGAGAACTGTTGCAACTATACCTTTTATGATGTTTGAACTGTAAACAAATATTGAATCAATGAAGACAAAGAATATCCATGCACAGGCTATACTTGCCAATACTGAATAGGCGATACCTGAAACGCCTTCAGCCGTAACGTTGAATTCGTAATAAAAGGCATATGCTCCGTAAATGAGCAAAGCTAATGCTGCTGCCGTTACTGACGGAACAAACCAGCATTTTGAAAAAAGTTTTTTCATCATAACACCTCTTAAGGTAAATAATGTATATATTTTATCATATCAGAGTGCGTTTTTCAACAAAATATATAACATTTCAAAAGAAAAAAGAAATAACCCTCAACCGCTTTTATCTTGCCTGCAGTTGAGGGTTACTTCTGTTCACTTTTGAAATCAAGTTTCATTTTGCACCATACCTTTCATAATTTTTTTTGATACTCTTTCTTATCGGAAATCCTTACCTGAAACTTGCATTTTTTTTATCTATGTAAATCCCGTAGAGTGAGAAACACTTTTTTGGTTCTTGGATTTCTTTGGGAAAAGTATCTTTACGGCTCTGTTTTTTTATTATGAGCCTTGTGTTACCGGTACATTGGTATCACCCTCCTTGTGTCTATATAATAGCACAGAGTGAACTGACTTTCAAGATGTAAATTTGTATAAAATTACTTAAAACGAATTGTTTAATACGCAGATTTTGTGTATAATGCTATTAAAAAATATTGACAAAAGTATGTGTTCTGTGGTATTATAAATATGTTAGGTGCCTGAAGAGGGGCACTTTTTTTGTTGCCTATCCTTAAAGCTGCACACAAAGAAATAACCCTCAACTGCTTTTGTCTTTCCTGCAGTTGAGGGTTATCTCTGATCATTCTTTGTATCGAGCATCATTTTGTGTACCTGCTCTTTCTTCAGATTTTTCTGATGCTTTTTTATACTACGGAACATTTTTTTATGTTTGATTTATTTGTTTGTCAGTAAATTTGTTCCCTTTTTTGTTACATGGAAGAAAGTCGTTCCGCCATATTTTTTTGCATCAGTTTGTCATTCGGCTCACACAAGATTTTGAGCCTTCAGGAGTTTTACCTGTACATTGGTATCACCTCTCTGTGTCTATATAATAGCACACAAAAAAACACATTTCAAGATGTAAAATTGTACAATATTGACTAAAAATATTTAGTTAAAGCGGAGATTTTGTATACTATGACATTAAAAAATCTTGACTTATCAGTTAATTTGTGGTATTATAAATTTGTTCGGTGCTGTCAGAAGACGGCATTTTTTTTGTTTTTTATAAAAAATAATGTTGATTTAATTCTGCAGCGAATATATAATAAAATACGTAAATGAGGTGAAGTTATGGAAAAGGTAAAAAA
>JAZUCO010000162.1:0-6044 GCA_045639185.1 Acutalibacteraceae bacterium | reverse complement strand
CTTCTGCCCATTACTTCAACAACTGAGCATCTGTCGTGTGATTCTGTTGTGTCACGGATTCTGTCTACCATATCCATAACAGTATTCATAGCTGTGTCGTAACCGATTGTGTAGTCACAGCAAGCAATATCGTTGTCGATTGTGCCGGGAACACCGATTGTGGGAATTCCGCGAAGAGAAAGATCACGTGCACCTCTGAATGAACCGTCCCCGCCGATAACAACAACGCCTTCGATTCCGTTTGCCTTACAAACATCAAGAGCCTTCTGCAGACCTTCTTCTGTCTTGAATTCAGGGCTTCTTGCTGAGTAAAGCATTGTGCCGCCTCTGTGAATAATATCTGAAACTGTACGGAGATTCATTTCATACATATCTCCGTTCATAAGGCCGTTATAACCTCTGCGAATACCGAGAACACGCATACCATTCTCGCAACCTGTTCTTACAACTGCTCTGATAGCAGCATTCATACCGGGTGCGTCGCCACCACTTGTAAGTACAGCAATAGTCTTCATAAGACAAATACCTCCAACTGAGTATATTATATAATTATACCATAATATAATAATATTATGGCAAATTTTAGTCAATAGATAGATTCGTCAAAAAACCTCATATTTTTTCAGTTTTTTAATACAACATTACTATTACCGAGAATTTTTTGCAACTCTCCGTAAAGAGATGCGGTAACTGAAGTTTTTATGCCGGTCTGCATATTATATTTATTGACATCTGTGTAATAAAAATGCACGGGAGTAGGTCCTGAATACTGAGTTATCATAGGCATAATCCGGCTCATTTCAGGGCAATTTTCCGTAGGAAGTCGAAGAAACAGTCCTCTTGTGGATTTTTTCTGCTGTACAGGCTGAGCAGGTGCAGACGGTGGTGTCTGAGGCTTAACCTGTTCACTCTGAACATTAAAATCCTTTGGGAGAGGAATATCTCTCTTCATCGGTGTATAATCAGGCGGCGGAGGCGGAGCAGAGACACTCGGTGCCGTGCCGCTGAGTCTTTCAAGAGAAGGTGCAAGTTCAATTGAATCAAGTGAAATCTTAGATGCAGAGTCATCACTAAGTTCAAGTCTGCCTTCAATAACAACAATATTGTCTTCAACAAGCAGATCTGCTACCTGCTCCATCTTTTTGGGGAATACAACAACTTCAATAGAACCTGTAACATCTTCTGCCTGCAGGAATGCCATTGTAGTATTATTCTTTGTAACTTTTTTCTTTACAGCAGAAAGAATGGTAAGAATTTTCACCCTCTGACCGCTCTTATAAAAAGACGATTTGTCATTTACATCTGCTTCAAGAAGATCAATTGTCTTGGCAGCGTGAATTTTGTGTGCATAGTCTTTATATGCAGTCATAGGATGACCAGACATATATATACCTGTTGCTTCTTTTTCAAGCTGAAGAATTTCTTTCTCTGTAAATTCGGGAATATCGGGTGCTGCTGGTTCTGATTCCTTAGCAAGCTCCTGACTTATATCAAAGAAACCGAGCTGACCTGAAACACTTGATTTTTTCTCTGTTTCAAGGCTTTCAACAACAGAATCCATCATTTTGAGCATCTGATTTCTGTTTGCACCAAGATTATCAAGAGCACCTGCTTTAATCAAATGTTCAACACTTCGTCTGTTGAATTCTTTGCCGTATGTTCGTTTGCAGAATGAGAAGAATGTTTCATATTTGCCGTTTTCTTTACGTTCTCTGATGATAAGTTCAATATAAGACTGAGCAACGTTTTTAACAGCAAGAAGACCGAATCGAACAGCATTCTCTTCGACAGTGAATTCCTCTGACGAAGCATTTACGTGAGGCGGAAGAACAGCAATGCCGAGGTTGCCGCATTCTGCAATATTTGCAACAAGCTTATCTGCATTGGAAAGAACGCTTGTAAGCATAGCAGCCATAAACTCACAAGGATAATGGCAACGAAGCCAAGCTGTCTGATATGTAACATAAGCATAGGCTGCTGAGTGTGATTTATTGAATGCGTATGATGCGAAAGATGCCATATCATCAAAAATTGCATTGGCAGCCTCAGGAGTGATACCTCTTTTAACACATCCGTCACATGGTGAACTTCCGTCTGATCCATCTGAACCGTAAAGGAAGTATTTTCTCTGCTGTTCAAGAACGTCTGCCTGCTTCTTTGCAACAGCTCGACGAACCATATCCGCAGCACCGAGTGAATAACCTGCAAGGTCCTGGAAAATACGCATAACCTGCTCCTGATAAACAATTGTGCCGTAAGTAACGTCAAGAATAGGAGCAAGGTGTGGTGTGTGATACTTGATTTCATCGGGATGTGCTCTATTTTCAAGATAACCGGGAATGAAATCCATAGGGCCGGGTCGGTAAAGAGCAATAACAGCGATAATATCTTCAAGACAGTTGGGATGCATATTGATCATCAGGGCTCTGATACCTGCAGATTCGCACTGGAACACACAGCTTGTACCGCCCTGTGAAAGCATCTCATAAGTCTCTTTGTCATCTATATCAATATCGTAAACATCAAAATCAGGAACTTTTGCTCTAACAAGCTTTTCAGCATCTGTAACAACAGTAAGCGTACGAAGACCGAGGAAGTCCATCTTGAGAAGTCCGAGAGATTCAACCCAACCTTTATAATACTGTGTAACAACAGAGTCACCTGATTTAAAAAGAGGTACATAAGAGTCAACAGGATCACGACAGATAACAACACCTGCAGCGTGCATACCTGTATTGCGAACCATACCCTCAATTTTCATTGAGATATCAACAAGATTCTTGATCTGAGGGTCACCCTCATAAAGTTTTCTGAAATCCTGGCTGGCTTCAAGTGCTTTAGCGATGTTCATACCGAGATCACCGGGAATTTCCTTGGTAACAGCCTGAACAATATTCAGAGGGATACCGAGAACTCGTCCGACATCTCGAACAGCACCTTTTGCTGCCATTGTACCGAATGTGGCAATCTGAGCGACGTGATCATCACCGTATTTGCGCTTAACATACTCAATAACTTCAGGACGTCTAACATAACAGAAATCAATATCAAAGTCGGGCATGCTTACTCGTTCGGGATTGAGGAATCGTTCAAACAGCAAATCGTAACGCATAGGGTCAATAGCCGTGATACCTACACAGTATGCGGCAATACTACCTGCACCTGAGCCTCGTCCGGGTCCTACCGGAATACCTACTTCACGGGCATAATTAATATAGTCCCAGACAATAAGGAAGTAGTCAGTAAAGCCCATTGAGTCAATAATACCAAGTTCGTAGTCAAGTCTGTCTTTATATTCCTGCGGACCGTTTTCGCCATATCTTTTAATAAAACCGTCATAACAAAGCTTCTGAAAATACTCAAAATGAGTCATTCCTTCGGGAACATCGTAATTGGGAAGAATTGAATTACCGAATGTAAAGTCAACATTACACATTTCGGCAACTTTATTAGTATTTTCAATTGCATCAGGATATTCAGGGAAAAGCTCAAGCATCTCTTCGCCTGATTTTACATAGAACTCTTCTGTAGAAAAGCCCATTCCGGTATCTTCTGCTATAGTTTTCTTTGTCTGAATACAAAGAAGAATTTTCTGAATTTCAGCATCTTCTTTTTTTACGTAATGTGCGTCGTTTGTGGCAACAAGAGGAATATCAAGTTCACGGGCTATTTTGATGATATCCGGATTTGTACGGTGCTGCTCTTCTATACCGTGATCTTGAATTTCCATATAATAATTGCCTTCACCAAAGAGGTTTTTATACCACAGTGCAGTCTTTTTTGCGCCCTCGTAATCACCTTTGAGAAGTGCCTGAGGAATTTCACCGGCAAGACAGGCAGAAAGGCATATAATATCTTCATGATACTCTTCAAGAATATCATGGTCAATTCTCGGCTTTGTGTAAAAACCTTCTGTCCATGCGGCAGAAACGAGTTTAATAAGATTTTTATAACCGTTATAATTTTTTGCAAGTAATACAAGATGGTAACGCTGATTATCAAGACCATGCACCTTGTCAAATCGTGTGCGGGGAGCAACATAAACCTCACAGCCGATTATGGGTTTGATGCCTTCAGCTTTACAGGCTTTATAAAAGTCAATACAGCCGTGCATAACACCGTGGTCAGTAATGGCAATAGCAGTCTGCCCCAACTCTTTGACGTGCTTTATAAGAGGCTTGATTCTGCATGCACCGTCAAGAATACTGTATTCGGTATGAATATGAAGATGTGTAAAATTTACCATAATTTATTTTCCTTGTCCGTAATAAGCGTTTGCTCCGTGTTTACGGAGATAATGCTTGTCCAACAGATATGAGTCTATGTTCTGAATGCTGTTATTAAGCATAAAAGTATGAAGTGCCATATCAGCAACAATTTCGAGTGTAGCTGCATTTTCAGATGCTTTCACTGGATTTTTACCCCATGCAAACACACCGTGTGAATGAACAAGCACACCGGGAATTGCATTTGCATCAAGATTATTGTTTTTGAAGTGCTCACAGATAACAATACCGGTGTTTTTTTCATATGCAGAATCAACTTCCGTCTTTGTGAGAGGTCTTGTGCAAGGAATGCTGCCATAAGAAAAGTCTGCGTGAGTTGTACCGAGAGCAGGAATTTCTCTGCCTGACTGAGCAAATGCAGTTGCAAACTTTGAATGTGTATGCACAGCACCACCGATATCGGGAAATGCTTTATAAAGCTCTATATGAGTAAGTGTGTCAGAAGAGGGATTATAATCACCTTCAACAACTTTTCCGTCAAAGCCTACAACTACCATCATCTCCCAGGAAAGATCGGGATATGCAACCCCTGAGGGCTTTATAACAATGACATTATGCTCTCTGTCAACTCCTGATGCATTTCCCCATGTAAAAGGCGCAAGACCATACTCAGGCAACATCATATTAGCTTTATATACATCTTTTTTAAGTTGTTCAAACATTTTATACACCTCAGCATTAAAGCTCATTATAATTCATTATATATTTTATAATATTTCATCTGAGTTTGCAATAGAAATTTTATGCGAACGCCAAAAAGTCTTAATAAAATCATATGGTTTTTTTGTATTTTTCTTTAGTCGCCTGACCGCCTCTGATATGACGTTCAGCCTTGTTATTTTCAAGCACTTTTCTCACCTCTTTGTATAAAGACGGACTTGCTTTTCTGAGTCTTAATGAAACATCTGAATGTACAGTACTTTTTGAAATACCGAATTTTTTTGCTGTTGCTCTGACAGTTGTGTTGTTCTCTACAATATATTCACCAAGCTCAATCGCTCTTTCCTCAACAATTGTTTTCAAAGAAAAAACCTCCTTAAAACATATCATTCAATAGATATGTTTTGAGGAGGAGGAATATGAATTTTCAACAAGTAATTATCGCTTACTCATTATGCTTTCAACAAACTGTTTTGCCACTCTTGCGCTTCTGCCGCCTTTTACAAGGGCAAAACGTTCAGCTTCCATACAAAGCTTTTCTTCATCATATTCTATACTATGATGCTTCACAATATTTCTGACAATATCAAGATAACATTCTTTTGAGGGTTTTACAAATGTGATAGCAAGACCGAAACGTTCAGAAAGAGACATAAGTTCCTGAACAGTATCATTACGGTGAATATCATCACTTGAATCTCTGTCTTTGAATGATTCTCTTACAATATGACGTCTGTTACTTGTTGCATAAATAGCCACATTGCTTGATTTTGCAGAAACAGAGCCTTCAAGAATAGCCTTAAGTGCACTAAAGTTATCGTCCGTCTGATTGAATGAAAGATCATCAATAAACAGAATGAATTTGAGAGGATTGAGACTCAACTCATCAATAATAGCAGGTATATCAACAAGTTGGTCTTTTCTAACTTCAATTATACGGAGACCTTCGTCTTTGAACTGATTTACAACAGCCTTGATTGTTGATGATTTACCTGTGCCTGCATCACCTGAAAGAAGGATATTTGCGGCAGGTTTGCCTTCAAGAAGAGCCTTTGTATTATCAACAACCTGCTGTCTTTCATTCTGATAACCTGAAAG
>JAZUCO010000161.1:0-7206 GCA_045639185.1 Acutalibacteraceae bacterium | reverse complement strand
AAAAAGAACACACTATTATCCGTGCTGCTATTGCTACAAAGCATAAGTACGGCAGTGTAAGGCTTTCTGAGGATGAGATAAAGACAATGGAAAAAATCTCCGGTCAGAAGTACGAGAAAACCTGGCTCGGTAAAGATAATGAGGGCGAAGGACACGTTCTTGAAACAAACGAAAACGGCGAATATCAGATACTTCTTGACATTGAAGCAGAAATGGCCGCTATAAGAACCTCAAAAGAAAAATAACAAAAAGGAGAAATACAAATGGAAAAAATTGATATTAACCAGAAGCATCCCGTAAAGCCTCCGAAGACATGGAAAACAGATTTGATTGATTTCCTTTTCTATCTTGTTCAGTGGACCTGGGGTCTTACAGTAAACCTTGCCGGCGGACTTGCCTTCCTTATCTGCACAAAGATTAAGGGCTATCGCTATCAGCGCTTCGGATATGCATATATCGTATATGTGCCCTGGAAGGGCGGCGGACTTTCACTTGGTCTCTTTATCTTTATGAAGGACCAGCATTCAAACAAAAAGTGGACTTACAATACAAGAATTCACGAATATGGTCACACCTGGCAGTGTTTGTTGTTGGGTCCGCTTTATTATCTTGTTATTGCAATTCCCTCTGCAATATGGTGCAATGTGTTTGCATCTTACAGAAAAAAGAAGAATCTTTCATATTACAAGGTGTATTGTGAAAGCTGGGCAAATGCCTGGGGGCAGAAAGCCACAAAAATGGAAATGGATTTATAATCAGAACTATCGGGCGGCACTATGTAAGAAAGTGTCGTCCGTTTTTGTTTTTGTAAAAAATACACAATTATTTGCGTTAAAAATGTATATTCAAAATAAAAAAAAGTGGTGAAAAGAGAAATAAAATATGATATAATAAAATGAATTATAAGGAGGTCTTCTGATGGACGTAAAAGAAAAAGTTGTCGATACCGTCGGCAAGGTAAAAACTTATTGGAAAACACCACCCAAGGGTCGTTATATGAACTTCAGGGAAATTGCTGCTTATTCAGGCGGCGGTATCGGTGCTTATATGATTATTACTCTGGGTAATGCTTGTTTGCTTTCAACAAACAACACACTTCTCAGCGGTGTTCTCGGTATTTCACCTATTGATATGTACATAATGTATGTTATTGCAGTTCTTACAAACATTCCTCTTACTGCAGTGCGTGCAAACATCATCGACAATACAAGAAACAAGGCGGGTAAATACCGTCCATATATCGTTACAATGGCAATTCCATCGGCAATTATATGTATTTCGATGGTCTGGTTCCCGTATGAAGCATTCGGCGCACTTTTCGGTTCCGGTGAGCTTTTCGGAAAATCATTTGCATATATTTCAAAATGTGCTGTTGTAATGATTCTGAACTTCCTGTTGCAGTTTATTTATTATTTCTTCTATGACGGATATGAAAACCTTATTCATGTTTTGTCACCCAATACTCAGGAAAGAGCAGACGTTGCATCAATCAAAAGCGTTGTTTATTCATTCGCTCCCACAGTTGTAAATCTTTTCACACCTATTATTGCTGAACATGTATTTAAATCCAATACAACCGATATCCGTGTATATCGTCTTCTTTATCCGATTCTTGCTGTTTTGGGTATTCTGCTTTGTATTATTGTTTATAAATACACAGAAGAAAAGATTGTTCAGGCAAGAACTCACGTCGTTCAGATTAAGTTTACGGATGCTCTGCGTGCAGTTGCAAAAAATAAGTATTTCTGGATAATTTCACTCGCTTCCTGGATAGGCTTCCTTGAATCTGCATATTCAAATATTCTTTACTGGCTTTATAACTACGGCGGTGCGTGTGACGGCGGTGCATACGGAATCATCACACTGCTTTACGGTAACGCTTCCTTGTGGGGAATGATAGCCGCACCTTTCTGTATCCGTAAATGGGGTAAAAAGGCAGTCCTTATTGTCACAAACTTCTTTAATATTGTCTTTATTCTTTCAATGCTTCTGTTTATAAAAGATCTTGACAGCAGTGCAACAATCTGGCTTATTCTTGTATGTCTGTGGTTCAATGCTCTTATGGGCTCATTTGCACATATTCTCAACCCCTCAATTCAGGCTGATATCCGTGATTATCAGCAGTATAAAACAGGCGAAAGAATTGACGGTATGTTTTCAGCTGTCAATACTATCGGTACCGTACTTGCACTTGCAACATCATCTGTTCTTCCCTTTATCTATGAGAAAAACGGAATTACCGAAGAAATGGCGAAAAAAGTTACAAAGAATCCTGATGTTCTCAACAGAGTTCTTGGTGACGGAAAAACTACTGTCGGTGAAATTCTTGCAAAACAGTTTTCTGAAGGTCAGAATAACTACATAAATCCCAACTCTGCCCTTTATGATCTGGGTATTCTCGGTGATCTTCTGACTGTTCTTATCATTGTTGCCGCTGTCGGTGCTCTTATGAATGTTATTCCTTATTTCTGGTATGACTTCAATGAAAGAAAACAGCAGTCTGTTGTCCGTGTTTTAAGAGTCCGTGCGATGTATGAAGACTACGGTAACGGTGCACTCAAGGATGAAGACCTTGTTGAAGGTGTTGACATTATCAGAAATTCCAGAGAAATGGCTTTTGCCGAAGCTAAGGTTCTTGATAAGAATTCTTACAAGTCAATCTCTGATAAAGAACAGAAGAAAGCAGCAAAGAAAGCATATTTTGCAGACAAGAAATTCAATGACGAAATTGAAATTGCCAAGTTTGTATGTGATGAACTTGATAAGTTCTCAAACCCCGTTTACTATGCTCAGCTTGAACAGAGCAGACGTGTTTATGCTGCAGGACTTGCAGGTCTTCTCGATATGAATATCAACGAAATCAATGCTGAAATTTCTGAAGCAAAAGCAATGCCCAAGACTGACGATGCCGCAAAGGAAGCTCGTTCAAAGTCTATTGAAATTGCAAAGAACAAGAAAGTCGCTTTCAAAGAAATCCAAAAGAATTTCAAAAATGCAGAGGATCTTGTTCAGCCTGATTTTGCAGTTCTTGAAGGCTACTTCAATGAAGAAGACGAATGTGATGAAATTCTCAAGAAGCTTTATCAGGAAAAGGCTCAGGCAAAGAAGTCTAAAGATAATGTAAGACTCGGTGAGCTTAAAGACGAAATCAAAGCTGTTGAAACAAAGCGTAAGCTTGCACGTGAAAACGGCAAGAAAGAAATGGATAAGCATGCAAAGTTCAACCGTGCCGCAAAGCCCTATCTTGATGCTGAAAAGATGGTTCGTCAGTACGAAAACTATCAGCATTTTGATGAAATCGTAGTAGAATACGATGCTGCAAAACAGAGAGTTGACGAAAAGCGTGCTGCTGAAGAAGCAGAACGTCTTGCAAAGGAAGCTGAAGAAAAGGCTTACAGAGCACAGCTCAAAGCACAGAAAAAATCAAAGAAATAATTAAGGTCCGGTATTATGGCATACGAAAAGCTTTATGAAAACTTAAATAATATGGCGGAGAAAATCGCAGACGAAAGAGTCCGTGAAATGTTCCGTAAATGCTATCTGAATACACTCGAAACCACCGTTAAGTTTGATGATGAAGGCAATGTCTTCATCATCACCGGTGATATTGAGGCTATGTGGCTTCGCGACAGCAGTGTTCAGGTAAGTCATTATGTAAGAGCCGCAAAAGAAGATGAAGATTCCAAGGTTCTTGTTAAGAGTCTTCTTGAAAGACAGTTCGGTCTTATCTGTCTTGACCCTTACGCAAATGCTTTCAATGAATCAGCAAACGGCAGAGGTCATAACGATGACACAATGAAGCTTGATATCGTCTGGGAACGTAAATATGAGATTGATTCTCTTATTTATCCTCTTTGGCTTCTTAACAGATATTATGAAAACACTGGTGATAAAGAAATTTTCGGTGAAAAGTTTAATAATGCGTACAAGGTTATTCTTGATACACTCATAACAGAGCAGAATCCGAAGAATTCAGAGTATTACTTCCGCAGAACATGGGAAGATGGTAAGGATTCTCTTGATAACAACGGTTACGGTGCAGATTACGCATACACAGGTATGGTCAGAAGTGCTTTCAGACCCAGCGATGACAAGTGTGTTTATCCTTTCCTTGTTCCTTCAAATATGTTCATTGTGGCAACTCTTAAGAATCTTCACAAAAACCTTGAAGATGCAGGTGCAATCGACCTTTACAAGGCTACTGCAGAAAATCTTTGTGCAGAAGTTGAAAAGGGTATAGAAGACTTTGCAATTGTTGAAACAGAAAAGGGTAAAGTTTACGCTTATGAAGTTGACGGACTCGGAAATATTCTTATGATGGATGATGCAAATGTTCCCAGTCTTCTTGCAATGCCTTATATGGGGTATTGCGACAAGAATGATGAAATGTATCTTCGCACAAGAGATTATATTCTCAGCAAAAATAATCCTTATTATTTTGAAGGCTCTGCGGCAAAAGGTATCGGAAGCCCTCACACTCCCGAAAATTATATCTGGCATATAGGTCTTCTTATTGAAGGGCTTACTACAGACGACAGGGGAGAGATTGAAAGAATCTACAATACTCTTCTTGGGACTGATGCAGGCACAGGCTTTATGCACGAAGGATTCAATTGCGACAATCCCGATGAATTCACAAGAAGCTGGTTTGCCTGGGCAAATACACTTTTTGCAATATTTATGATTGATAAAATATTATAATTTTGGGAACTGATTCAGTTTTTTCTGAGTCAGTTCTTTTTTGACTTGTTGCACAAAAAATATCAGCCTTATTTTTGTATTATGATATATTGCAAATTGCAATATTTGTATGATAAAATATAACAAAAAGCAGAAAGGCAAACGGTATGAAAAAAATACTTGTTGGTATTGCTGTTGTTGCGTTTGTTGCAGTTTTTGCAATTCTTATGATAAACTCACCTGAAATTGAACATATAGAGGATATAAACGGTCCCGATGTATATAAGCTGCAGGAAATCCGTGACAGCAACATTATTGCCCGTGATATCGGCTCAAAAGGTCTTGTGATTGTTACTGATAAAATCTCAAATACAACAGAATATAAATCAGATAAATTTACAGGTGTTGAAGAGATTTACGGAATAGATATCAAGGGTAACAGAATGGATATCACAATGACAAATCTACAGGTGCATTCGGGTAATTTCAAGGCTGTTGTTGTGCATAATGATAAAATAGTTCACGAGTTCAGAAATAATGAAATGATGGAAACTTTCACTCTTGAGAATCCTGACGGATATGTGGCAATCAGAATTGCAGGCGAAAGTGCAGATTTTTATCTGACATATGACCTTATTTAATTCTGTAATATTTACAAAAACAAAACGGAGATGTTTTTTATGATAAAAAAAATTAAAAGATTAATATCAGTTATGCTTGTTGTCTGTTCATTGATTGCAATGACAGTTTCAGCATCGGCAATGCAGATTTTCGTAAGAACACTTACAGAAAAAACAATCACTCTTGAAGTTGAACCCAATGATTCCATAGATGCAATCAGGGCTAAAATTCAGGAAAAAGAGGGTATTCCTCCTGAGAAACAGAAACTGATTTTTGCAGGAAAAGTCCTTGAAAACGGAAAAACACTTTCTGATTATAACATTCAGAAGGAGTCTACACTTCACCTTGTTCTTGTTGCTCCCGAAACAACAGAAGCAGAAACAACCACTGTTGAAATCGTTACAGAGCCTGACGAAAATGTATGTGAAATCTGCGGCGAAGAGCATACAGACTTCTTTGAAAAGGTTATTTGCTTTGTCAGGGAGATAATCAATCGTATAATTGATTTCTTCATCCGATAAAATATTGTTTACCCCTTGATTTTTATTTTTGAGTGTGATATTATAGTCACGATATAATGAAATGCAATGATGGAGACAGTAGTTTCTTGACGGATTTTTAGCGAGCCGACGATGGTGCAAGGTCGGTATGAAGCAGGAAATGAAAATCACTCCGGAGCAGAGGGCTGAATTCAGTAAGCTTCTCCGGTTGCCGACCGTTAAAACGGACGCATATGATGGTATGTTGTAATCAGGTGGTTTTAAGCAAAGTTACGGTCTTTGTCCTGCATTACGGGACAAGGACTTTTTATATTTTTGAAAGGAGATTTTCTAAATGTACGATCCTATTTCCCCCAACGTTAATTTTGTTGAACAGGAAAAGAAAATTGAAAAATTCTGGCGCGACGAAAAGATTTTTGAAAAGAGTATAGAAGAGAAAGCTAAGGGCACACCCTATGTTTTCTATGACGGACCTCCCACAGCTAACGGTAAACCTCATATCGGTCACGTTCTCACACGTGTTATCAAGGATATGATTCCCCGTTACCGCACAATGAAAGGCTGTATGGTTCCCCGTAAAGCTGGTTGGGATACACACGGTCTTCCCGTTGAACTTGAAGTTGAAAAACTTCTCGGTCTTGACGGTAAAGAGCAGATCGAAGAATACGGTCTTGATCCCTTTATCGGTCACTGTAAGGAAAGCGTATGGAAGTATAAAGGTATGTGGGAAGATTTCTCACGTACAGTTGGTTTCTGGGCTGATATGGATGATCCTTATGTAACATATCATAATGAATTCATCGAGTCAGAGTGGTGGGCACTCAAGAAGATTTACGAAAAAGACCTTCTTTACAAGGGCTTCAAAATTGTTCCTTATTGTCCCCGTTGCGGAACACCTCTTTCATCACACGAAGTTGCACAGGGCTATAAACTTGTAAAAGAACGCTCAGCAGTTGTACGTTTCAAGGTTGCAGGCGAAGATGCATATTTCCTTGCATGGACAACAACACCCTGGACACTTCCTTCAAACACAGCACTTTGTGTAAATCCCAAAGATACTTACTGCAAAGTTAAGGCTGCAGACGGTTGCACATATTATATGGCAGAAGCTCTTCTTGACAAAGTTCTCGGTAAACTTGCTACAGAAGATGCTCCTGCATACGAAGTGCTTGACACATTCCCCGGTCAGGCTCTTGAATATAAAGAATACGAACCCCTCTTTGATTTTGTTGCTCCCGTTTGTGAAAAGCAGAATAAGAAGGCTTTCTTCGTAATGTGCGACAGCTATGTAACAATGACAGACGGTACAGGTATCGTTCATTGTGCTCCCGCATTCGGTGAAGACGACGCAAGAGTCGGCAGAAAGTATGACCTTCCCTTTGTTCAGTTTGTTGACGGTAAGGGT
>JAZUCO010000160.1:0-26589 GCA_045639185.1 Acutalibacteraceae bacterium | reverse complement strand
ATAAATACTTTGAGTTATAATAAATATCTGTAAAAAATATTTGAAATATAGCCTCATTTATGGTATAATACAATAAATTGGTGTTTATAGTTTTTTATATTTGAGGTGTATATCATAATGGGACAAAATCAAGATAATTTTAAGCGTGGAACTGCTGAATTATTAGTGTTGCATCTCCTGCAAAAAGAAGATTTGTACGGTTATCAGATAACGCATGCATTCGAAGAAAAAAGTAATGGCGCATACACAATGCTTGAGGGGTCTTTGTATCCGATTCTTTATCGTCTTACTGAATTGGGATATATAACCGATTATACAAAGCTTGTGGGAAAAAGACGTACAAGGCGATATTATCATATTGAAGAAAGTGGCAGAGTTTATTATAAAGAAATTCTGAATGATTATTTAACTATTATAAATAGTATAGATAAAATTTTGGATAGAGGGACTGATTCCAATGCAGACTGACAGCAGTTTTCAAAAGGATTTGAAAACTTATAAAAACGAGATTAAATCAAAATTAATATGCGATTCAAAAGTATCAAAGAAGTTCTTTGAAGATTTGCAGAACAATATTGATAATTATATTGTGGAAAATAATGCAAAGTCTATTGAAGAAATTTACAAACACTTTGGCACTGCTGATGATATAGCAAAGGCATTCTTTGAAACAACGGATATTGATACAGTCAAAAGAAAAATAAGTATCAAAAAGTTGATTGCAGTTCTTGTGATTGCTGTTGTTGCTATTTGGGGAATTGTTGCAACTATTGATATGGTTTTGTCTCGACGTGAAAGTTTATCTGCCACTGTTGATTCAGGTGTTATGGAAGAATCGGAACAAATAAATATTATTCAGGAGGGCTAAGATGAAAAAATTAATTTCGTTTATTCTTATTATAATTACTATGTTTTCCGTTTTTGCTGTTTCAGTTTCTGCTGAAAACAATGAAACAATAGTATCTCAGAGCATTGAGTATCTTGATAACGGTTGTTATATTGTCACAACAATTACTATTGAAGATATGGTGTCAAGAGCAACATCTACAAAAACTGGATCAAAAACATCTACAGCTTATAATGCGGACAACGAAAAACTGGTTGAAATGAAGCTTACCGGAACTTTCAGTTATACTGGTTCATCTTCAACGTGTACCAATGCAACAGCGACCTATACGGTATATAGTGATCGTTGGAAAGTTACATCAGCAACTGCAACGAAGAGTGGAAATAAAGCAATCGGTGATTTTGTTGCAAAGCGTTATACTTTGCTTATCCCCGTAGAAACATTAGAAAAAACCATTACAATAACTTGTAGTAATACAGGTGTACTCTCATAAAATATATAAAAATTGAAAATTTCAGTCCGGCACGTAAAGTGTCGGATTCTTTTTTTATAATTTTGGAAGTGTGAGTCCTTGTAATATATTTGCAGTAATATATAATTGGTGTAAATATATTGTAAGGAGCGAGAAAATGTATAACAATGTAGAATTAGGACTGTTTATCAGAGAAAAAAGAGAGGCTTTGGGGTATTCAAGAGAACATCTGGCAGAGCTTGGATATTTAAGTGATAAATGTATTGCAAACATAGAACAGGGGAAATCTAATCCGAAATTAAGCACAATCTTGAGGTTGTGTGTTAACTGCAATATTGATGTTGGTGAATTGGGACAGTTTGTAAAAAGGGATGTTTTGTAATGAAATATAATTATATATGTATAAAACAAAACATTTGGCATAAAGACATCGGTAATTATACGGCTTATGGTATTGCTTTGAATGACAAAAACAATATTCTGCAAACTGATGTCTGCTGTGAAAAATGTGTAGCTGATAATCTTGTCTTGCTCTTGAATGAAAACCAGGTCGAACCCGAACAGGTGAAATATGTTGTGGAGGATGTAATATATTCAGGTTGAATAAATGCGACTTTGTATTATATGTTTTTAAGAAGTGTTGGTTTTTATTTGCTTCAAAATTTTAATATAGATAAAAAAAGAGTTGAAATTTGTTAAAATTTGTATTATACTATTGATGCAAATATATTGCATAGATATATAATATGGATTACAGGTGATGCTCGTGTATAATAAAATAAGTAATTTTTTGGATAATTTAATTGTAAAGACAATCTTGTTAACAGTATTGCCTATTGTTTACGGTGTTTTTTTTCCTCTTTCAATTGAAAATAAGGATAAATGGAAAAATTGGAATTTAATTCTTTTTATATGTATTTTTCTTGTAATAGTTCATATAATATTAATAGTGAAGTATACAAGAGCAGAAAAACGTCAATCAGAGATCGTAAAGAGTAATGAAAAAACACCACATGAACTGAAAAGACTTAAAAAAATAATGAAATTGGCAAACAAAATTATTAGCGATAATTCAACTAAACTGTATAGCATTGTAAAGAGAGATTCTTTACATAGAATTCACAGTGATATTATTGATTGGAACTGGATGCAGGCAAAAGGCGACGAAATTGTCAATACTGCATATGAAATTATAAAAGATGTTGCTGAATTCGGAAATGAGTTTTCTGTAAGCATAATACTGAAAAAACGTGAAGACAACGTTGATGGCTTTACAATGTTATCTAGAAGTGTATACAGTGACATTCATACCCCTAGAATATATCGTTCTTTTATTTCTAGTTCGGATGCAGATAAGTATTTTTACAAGCAATTAATCGACTCTAAACCAACAAGACCAAAAATCTTAATGGATACACGGGAGATAGAATGTAAATTTCAAGAATATGGAACTGTAAAATACAGACAATATGTTGCATTGCCTATTGCTTGTTCCGGCAATAATACAATTGGCATTTTGCAAATTGTTGGATATAATAAGAGTGTAATTTCTAAAGACAGAAAAAAGATTGAAGAATTATGCGATCAGTATTTTATGACTCTTGTGAATTTGTTGGTATTGTCAGATAAATCTGAAAACATAGATCAAATTGTTGGTATGAATAATGCATCAATGGTTGTAACTAAAACAATATGAAGAATATCGAAAAATTTATGTTATTGAATGTTACTTTTAATGATATTGATGAAATGAGAGCATCAAAAATCATGCAAGAAGAATATTCATTTTCTAAGCTAAATAAATATACGGTTTTTTTTGAAAAATATCAAAAAGGAGAGAATCGCGGCAAGTTTATTTGTCTAGATTTTTCTCAATTATATTATTTAGCTGAAATAGATATGCATTTTAGCCAAATTTTGATGGCTATGTATTTGGTTTTGGAAAATAGAATGAAGTGTCTTTTTTTGCATCATGCGGAACACTTTTGTGACACACATTTGTTGTTGGTTGAATATTATGAGAGTGACAGAGAGTTTATAGACAGCACTTATAAAACTGAGAATTTTGATATTCTTCAAGACATTGATATTTCAAGCGGCATACAAAATCTTTCACTTGCAGATTTTATGGATATTATTCAATTTGGAACATTTGAAAGATTAATTCATTTTTTCTATAAAAAGTATGCACTTGAAATATATCATTCAATTAGTGCTCCTTTTGAAAGGAATTTAGAATCTGTACGGAAAATCAGAAATATTGTTGCGCATAATAATTCTTTGATGGATAAAATAAGCAATATCACTAAAAATAAAAATGTGCATGTTTCCGCATTTTTAGGGCAAAATGGAATTAGACACAGAATGTTGAAAACTAATATGGAAAAAGAAATTATTAATGATTTATGTACTTTTTTTGAAACATATTCTATGTTTGTTCCAAACTCAGAAGACATATTAATGACATTAAAAAATTATGAAGATAAGTATATTTTGCCCATGATGAATAAATTTGAAAAAAATGACAAGTTTATGTCAATGTATGTGTTTATGAGAATTGCCATTGAAAAAATTTTAAAAAACTATTGACAAAATTAAAATATTGTGCTAACATAATTACGTTGTGTGAGATAAAAATAAAAAATTTTTGGAGAACTGGTGCCTGCACTAGTTCTTTTTTTTTTTTGCTGAACAATATATCTTTTTTCAGTGTCGTCCGCCATACTGGTCCATAATGATTTTTGCGTATGCGGGGTTGGGATTTTTTATTTTTACGGGATACTGTAATTTCTTTTCATATGTCCACATAATTACTCACCTTTCTCCCAGGGCCAGGGGGATTTTATCCAGTCGCAGCCTTCGCCTGTGCTTGCTGTGAGAGGACCGAATTTGCTTTCGTATTCCTCTCTGAGCTCTGTAGCTCTTGCCGTATGTTTTTCGTGGAGTCGCTGTGCTGTTTTGTCGCAGGGATGCGTGTCAAGATAAAGATGAAGTTCCCAGGCGGCAAACTGTTCTGCACTCAGACAGTGCATAAGTTTTGTGCGTTCATTCAACATATGCATCTTCCTTTGAAAGGTTTGTAAAGATCGCTGAAAAGAGTACCTTTGCAAAGTGCCTCAGCAGGCTCATAATGAGAGAGGTCAAGCTGAAAGGGGATATATGCCATTGTTGTCGTCATAACTTCGGGAAGTGCTGTCTTTTCACAATCGGCAGTTTCCTTTTCAGATTTGCAACAGGTACAGGGTTTGTTTGTGTTCATTTCTTCGTCTCCTTTTGTAAGATTGAGGACAAACCTCATTACATACTATGTTGAAAACCGAATAATGACACAAAAAAAGGAAGTGTAAAAAACACACTTCCTTTAATTTTTGTATTAATCCAATTGTGCAGATTTTCTTAAGATTAATCTTGCATCAAGTGCATTGACTTTTTTATCTGCATTCATATCTGCAAGTGCAAGTTGATCTTCTTCAAGCTCTTCAAGTTGAGCAGAATATCTGAGAGCAAGTCTTGCATCGATTGCGTTTACTTTGCCGTCCAGATTAATGTCACCCTGCTCATATGTAGGCTTGGGTTTTACTGTTACATATTTTTCATCTGAACAGTAAGTACATTTATAAACAATCAGAGTCTCTGATGTTTTATCATTCTCAAGGTCTAATTTGTAATCGTGACCGAGTGCGTTGCCTTTGGTGATTCCGCAACCTTTACAGGTTTCAGGCTTTGTACAGCTTGCCGCAGACCAGGTGTGGCCTGTTGCCTTTACTGTTTTGCTTTGCTGATAGACTTTTTCGCAATCGGCACAATATTTACCTGCTGTTCTGCCGTCTGTTGTACATGTTGCTTTTACAGCTGAGATTTCAACAATGTTTGCGTGATATCTTGACTCTGAAGACCATTTTGTGGGGTCCATAGGAGCATAATAATTGCTTCCTTCCCATTTGGAAGTTGTTTCAGAGAGCCATTCAAGACGTGCTGTTGCGAATTCGAGAAGGAAGTCAACCGCATTGTCATAAGTTTCTTCATCACAGCAACGGAAAGCTGCTGTTTCATCGTGAGTGATATCCCAGAGTTTGTAGTTCATCTGCTGTGAAGCATAAACATTCTGAGAGAATGTGACGATGTTGCCTTCTTCACCGAGCATTTTTGCTGCGGCGGTATAGAATTCACCGTTGTCTTTGTCAAGATAATCCCTGACAGCATCACGGAAGCTTTCGATTGTTATAAGAGTACTTGCAAGGTATTTTGTTGCAGCCCAGAAGTTTTCGGGATTGCCTGCATACATACTGTTGAAGTCATAACCTGTTGTAAAGCTCAGGTCATAGTCCCAGATGGGGCCTGCATACATAATATCTTCATCTTCGGGAAGATAGAAGAATGCAGATGAACGATAGCTGTCGTAATTCTTTGTATATTCGTTAATGAGATAGATTTTTACAAGAGAATCAAGGTCACAGTATTCATAATAGTACTTGCCTGTTTCCTTGTTGTAGCCGTTGGGACTGAAAACAGCATCTTCAAATTCCTGGTAGAAGTTGCTGATGAATGCACCGGTTTCTTTTGTGAGATATTCGGGATTCTTTGTTACAACAGCCTGTCCTCTGTTTGTGACGAAGCCTGACTGTTCATTAGGGTATCTGTAAATGAAGTCAAGTTCGAGAAGGTAACCGTGGTGTGAGAGGCCTTCACTGAGCTCAGGCTCAACAAGACCGTCCACATATTTGTAAGAGCCTTTGCTGTCTGTTTTTGCAGATGTTTCACCGTTGCTTGAGAAAGTCTTTGTGACTACAACGGGATTTTCGTATGCGTCTGAGCCTTCGTTTGCATCTTCGATTTCAGAATCAAGGTCCTGAATATCAACACCCTCTTCACCGACTTCAACTTTATCTGTCAGCAGGTATGTGCCTCTGTATTCACCGTCATAATAGAGGTCAACAGGCTCCATATCAACGGTGTAGGGGAGACCGAGGTCTTTTGCAAGTGTTGATGCGAGCTGATTGTGTATAAGAGTGTTGTCTGCGGCATTTGCAAGAAGCACCCACTTCTTCTGAGCATTATCCTCATCACCGGTGAGGTTTGATTTGTTCTTTATTTTTATCTGATATGCTTTCTTTTCAAAATCTGTGAAGGTTGAATTGCCTCTTGCCTTGAGTTCTGTGAGCTTATCGGAATGGAAAATTGTACCGTCGGCATTGAGGTATGCCATATCACCTTTTGCCTCGTTATCTTTTGAAGAATCAACCCATTCTCTGCCCTTTTCTTCAGGGTTTTCGCTGACAAGGAACATTGTTTTTATGTTTGCTGATTTCATTATTGTAACAGACATTGTGATTACTTTTCCTGTTTTAGGGGAAAGAGTAACTGTTACATTATACTCGTTATTCAGAGCAGAAGGATTTTCAAACAATGCTGTGAGATTGAATGTCTCTCCCTGATTTACGGTGATATATGAATCAGCGGAAACAGTGATTGTTTCGTATTTGCTGTCTGCCTGAAGACTTATCTGTGTAAGGTCTGCGGCGGACGGAAGGAAAAGATATGTTTTGCCGTCTTTTGTCTGCTGAGAACTGATTTTTGTGTTTGCGTTTTCTTCATTTGCAATATATACAATTTCTGCAGTAGAATTTTTTGCTGATACTGTCAATGCAATGGTGCAGATGACGAGAAGTATTGTTATAAAAGAAAAAATAAGTTTTACTTTTTTCATTTTAGTCCTCCTTTTTCGGGGGTGAAAGAAAAATCCCCATCTCCTACATTATATAGGAGATGGGGTGTGTTGTCAATCAGCTAAATTTTATAGCGGATATCAGGGGAATTCTTTGATGATGCCTGCAGAGTATCTGAGGATAAGTCTTGCGTCGATAGCGTTAACTTTACCGTCAACATTTACGTCCATTACAACGAAAGTCTTTTCATCAGTAACCTTTTCAAGACCTGCAGCAATTCTGAGTGCGAATCTTGCGTCCTGAGCATTGATTTCACCGTCTCTTGTTGCGTCACCGAGAATATAGGGAACTTCGGGTTCGGGATCATCAACGGGAGGTTCGGGATCATCAACGGGAGGTTTGGGATCATCTACAGGAGGTTCGGGATCATCAACGGGAGGTTCGGGCTGGGGAAGTGCGGCAACAGTTTTCTGAGCTACTGTTACAGTTCCGCAAGTTTTACAGTGTTCACCTTCTGTAAGACCTGTTACACCGATCTGAGGTTCAACAGCCTTGTCAACAACCTTGACATAAGGATGATCTGCGATGTGATTTGTGAGAATCTTGCCGTCTTCGTCAAAATAGTAGAATGTACCGTCAATTGCAAAGTTTTCATCCTTGAGCTGAAGTCTGCCTTCTGCATCGAATGTGTACTCTGTACCGTCAATTGTCTGGCTGCCTGTTACTGCATAGTAGTTTTCACCGAAGAAGTAAATAGCTTCGTCTACATAGTACCAGCCTGTAAGTCTTTCATTGTTTGCCCAGTAAAGAACTTTACCGTAATCTGTATTTGTGAGAGCACCGCCGATAAGACGACCGTTTGCATCAAATGTGTAAACAAGGTTCATTGCGCTGCCGTCTCTGGAGATGGGGTACTTGCCTGTTGCCATAGCGAATGAAGGAATTCCGCCGGGGCCTGAAGGACCGATAACGTCGAAGTAGTGCCAGTTGCCGTCGATAAGCTTCCAGTTACGCTGCTTTGTGCCTGCAATGTAATAGTAATAGTACTTGCCTTCTTTTACAAGAGCGCCCTTTGTGAGCTTGCCGTCTTCACCGAATGTGTATGTGTACTTGTCAATCTTGCGTTCGCCTGTAACTGCAAGACCGTCTTCGCCGAGGTAGTAGTCTTCGCCAAGCCAGATGTTTGTTGCGAGAGTACCGTCTTCCTTAACGAAAGCAACCTTTGTGAGCTTACCTTCTGCATCGAAGGGGTATTCATAGTTGCCGATTTTTGCTGTGCCTGTTGCGGGGATACCGTCTTCACCGAGGTAGTAGATTGCATTGTTCATATCAACCCACTTGTTCTTTACAAGTTCACCGTTTTCGATGATGATGGGAAGACCTGTTTCTGCATCTTTTACGTTGCCTGTAAAGTTTTCAGTTGACTTTACATATCCGCATACTGTACATGTGAGATAACCGTCGTTATGAGCAAAGTCGTGACCGTCTGCTGAGCAATCTGTTTTGATTGTCTTTGTATAGCTGTCGAAAATAACCTTGCTGTCTGCACTTGTTACGTCGTAAACAGTAACTGTTGCAGTTGTATCTGTTGTTGAAACAGAAATGTAAATACCTGAGTATTCATTTGTAGCCATTGCGAAATTGTAATCGGGGTTAACTGTAACACCGTATGACTTTTCACCTGAGCTACCGCTGATGAAGTAAACTACACCGTTTTCATCAACCTGACCGCCAACCATAGGCTCTGTTCTTGCATAAGAGTGGTCATGACCTGAGAATACAAAGTCAATACCTGCTTCTTCAGCAACGGGAGGAAGCATTGCCTGCCAGTTTGCCTGTTCGTCAAGAATGTTTGTACCATAGGGAGGTGTGTGGAGTGCTACGAACTTCCATGTAGCATCTGAAGCTGCTGCATCAGCCTTGAGCCAATTACATGCTTCTTCAATATATGCTGAGCTATTCAAATCGTAGTTGATAACTGCAACATAAACATTGCCGTATTCAACTGAATAATACTTTTTATTTGCTGTATTGAAGATACCGCTTGCTGCATCTGCTTCGGGGTCACCCATGTATTCATGGTTACCGAGAACATGAAGCATATCTGTATCAACAATATTGTCATCCGCAAATACATTGAGAATATCTGCCCAGTCGGGATACATGCTACCTACTTCAACTGCGTCACCGGTCTGAATACCAAAAGCATAATCTTTTTCGTCTGCTGCAACTGCACCGAGAAGGTTAGAAACCTTTGTTGTATCCTGAGCCTGAATATCACCGAAGATAAAGAAGTTTGTATCAGCATTTGCAAGAGCTGTTCTGAATGACTTGACATCTGACCAGACTTTTCCGTCACCTACACGGTATACATATTCTGTATCAGCAGCAAGACCTGAGATATTAACTGTATTGATATTTGCAACATAATTCTGAGTTACATCTGTGCTTCCGAGGAATGTCTGAAGAGCTGCTGTGCCTTCTTTCTTTGTGAAAGCTGCTGCACCGTTTGCTTCGTATTCAGCCTTTGTTGCGTACTGAACATAAGCCTTATCATCTGCAAAGATGGGATTTGAGAGCCATGAAATGTTCTTTTCTGTGTTGCCGTCAGCTGAAGCATTGAGGTGAACATATTCGGGCTTGCCGTCTTCGTTGCAAGCTGCTGTGAGTGACTGAGATGTGTACTTGAATGAGTACTTACCGTCATTCATTGCATAAACTGTGAAGCTCTGAACTGCATTACTGAAGCCTGCATATCTGAAGATACCGTTCTTGTTTGTTGTGCCGATAGCTGTGTTGTCAGCTGCATTGTAAACTGTGATGCCTGCTGCGGGATTGCCGTCTGCATCTGTAACGTGGAATACGCCGTAGTTGTCAACGATAACGGGATCTGCGTAAACTGTGTATGTTTCAGCAACGGGAATTTCAACTGTTGATGCTGCGAATGTATCTGTTACGCATTCTGCATCGTTGAATGTGATTGCGCCCTGAAGAACTCTGAACGAGAAATTCTTTCCTTTTGCAACATTGTGAGGAATTGCAGCCTTGATTGTTGCGATGGGAGCAAAGCTTGTTGCTTCTGCATCTTCTGAAACTGTTGCAACTTCTTTTGTGATTGTGAGTTTGAGAAGACCGTTGTTGTATTCGCTTGATACTGTAAAGCCTTCTGCACCTTCGATAGTAAGAGCAGATGCGTCTTTTACAATGTCTGCATCAAGCTGGATTTCTGTTGTAACTGATGTGATCTTGTCTGCTGCGTTTGAAACAACGTTCATTGTGAACTGATCGTTAAGAACGCAGGAAGCTGAACCTGCTTCAACCTTGACTGTGGGAAGATTCTGAGTACCGTTAACTGTGAAATAACGTGTTTCTGCTGTTTCGTTGTTGAACTTGTCACGGACAACGAGTTTTACGGAGTGGATACCGTTTGCGAGCTTGCTGATGTAGTTGAATTCACCGTCAACAAGCTGAGTATCAGCAGTAACGTCCTTACCGTCGATGTAAAGACGGCATGCATCGTAGTTGATACCTGTTGCATACTTGTCTTCAAAATCTGCAAATGATGCCTGAATAAGCATATCGTTGTTTGCAACAACTGTATCAGCACCGATGTTGACCATATCTGAACGGTCAGCATTACCGACTTTTATTGAGTTGATAACGGGATTGTTAACGTCGTCTGTATTTGCACCGTAAACGAACTGAACGTTATCGATATAAACAGTACCTTTTCTGTCTGCCTGAGGAAGATATTTATATGAACTCAGGGGAACACCGGCTGCATTTGTACCTTCTGCAGGACCTGTATAAGTATAATGACCTGAACTGTTGTTGAGGATCATAAGACGGATTGTTTCACCTGCAAAGAAGCTGAAAGGAGCAACAAAGTTTGACAGGTCTGCTTCAAGGTACTTCCAGCCTGTCCAGTTGATGCCACCGATACCTGTATATGTGTTATTACCTGTATCTGCGAACTGTGCGTAGTTTTCTGTGAAATTAACAGTCTGAACAGAACCGTTACCGTCTCTGAATCTCATACGAACCCAGAGGTTAGGTGTGCCTTCGGGAGCATAGAGCCACATACCGACAGCTGTGGGTGTACCTTCTGTTGATTCTGTTGCAGAAACGCCACCGATACAAGCACCTTCAGTAACAGCGCCTACATTAGTAAGGTCATAATCAAACTTAAGAGCATAAGAGTCAAAACGGACTTTGCCTTCATCTGCATTGACAACTGTTGCAACAGATGTTGCGCCTCTGCCGTATGAACCCTTGATCATTGTTGTTGTGCCGGGAACATAGTCAGATTCGTATGATGTAATAGTGCCGCCGCTGGCTTCATAAACACCGGTACCGAAAACATAATCTTCGGGATTTTCAAAGTCCCAGATGATTGAGGGGAGCTTACCGATAACTGCAGTAATTTCACCCTTTACGTTTTCATCAAATGCAGAAGTTGCAGTAACAATACCTGTAACTGATGCTGAATCTGATGATGTGAATGTATTGCCTGAGAATGAACCCATTGTGGGATCGCTCATTGACCATACGATATCGCCGATTTTGTAGTTGACTTTCTTGTCGTTGTATTTTACCTGAACGCCGAAGTCTGTCTGTGCTTCGAAACCAAGGCTTACTTCTGTGTTTGTGAAGCCGATGTAATCGGGAGCCTGAATTTCAAATGTTGTTGAGCCTTTTGCAAAGCCGTTTACAACATATTCAACAGTAACAGTACCTGTTTTGCCTGTTGATGTGAATACGTTTCCTTCGATTGTGCCGAATGAATCGTCTTTAAGAGTGAATACACCGTCAGCAGGAAGATCTGCTGCTGCACCTGATGAGTCAACACCCTTTGCAGCAAGTTCTACTGTTGAACCGGGAGTATAGATTTCGTTGTTGGGAGTAAGAACTGCGTGATCAAACTGTCCGTCGGGAGCTGCGTTTGAATAGATAAGGATAGCAGTTGAAACTGTTCTTTCTGTACCGTCAGAGGGGCTGTTGATACAAGCAAGAGCATTCTCACCTTCGTGCTGAGAAACCATTGTTGCTGATCCGCCGCCGTCAAGTGAAAGAGCGTCAACACAGCCGAGTGCTTTCATTTCTTCTGCAAGTTCCTGGAATGTCTGACCGCAGGAGTCAGGAGCCTGACGACCGTCAGCTACTACGAAAACAACTGTGCCGTCTGCCTTGATACCTACAGCAGTTCTGGGAAGCTGATCCACACCGTAGCCGCTTGTTGCGTCAATAACACCGTCTTTGAGGATGATTGCGGGGCCGCCGACAACTTCTTTTGCGTTTGCAGGTGCTGCACCTGAACCGATAACAGCAGAGCCGTCATCAAGAATAGCAAAATAGTTCCAGCTGTTGTTAGTGTTGTATGTTTTGCCGTTCATAACAAGAGTTCCTGTGGGAGCACCTGTTGACATATTGAAGAAGTCACCGTTTACACCGCCGACGATCTGGAAGTTAGGATCTGCCTGCTGATAATATTTTTCAGCAGCAACAGCCTGATCGCGGACAGTCTGCATGCCCCATACAGGAGTTCCTGCAAGGTTGTCCATATAGTTGTTGTAGCTGGCAAGAATACCAACGTTGGGATTTGACAGGTCAACTTCAAGTGCAAAGCTCTTGATCTGGTTTGAACCGTCTTTGTTGTGTGTGATAATGTGAGATTCCGTTACACCGGGTGCTACGTTGTAGTCCGTTTTTGAAGTGAGTTTTGTGTTTGAACCTAAGAAAGATAAGTCAACATCAAGACCCGCTGCAAGTGATGTTACGGGAGACATTACTGAAAACAGCATTACAAGAGTAAGAAGTAATGCAAGAAAAGATTTAGTTCTGATCTTTGTTTTCATAATCATTGTCCTTTCCTAATTTTATTATTATATCTTATTAGATATACAAATGCATTATAACGTAATATATAACAAAAGTCAACATTAAAAGATGTGTAAAATTGTAAAACTTATGTAAATTGAACAAAGCGGAATAAAAAATAACGGCAATAAATAATTACTGCCGTTATTGTCTTTTTTTCTTTTTACAGCATTTCTGTAATTTCTTTAACAGAATCTTTTACTGTTTTGTCTGCAAAAATATTGTTTTTTGTGGCATCTTTGAGGAATGAAGCATAGCAGATCATTTTGTAATTGTTGCTGCCCTGAACTTTTGAAAGCAAATCTGTGATCATTTCTTTTTTGTCGGGGTTTGTTTTTGCTGTTATTCCTCTCATTGTGACACGGAATCTGTCTTCGGGAGTGATTTCTGCCCTGATAACGATTGTGCCGTCTTCCTTTGATGTTTCAAAGGGGACTCTTTTGCCGTTGAGAGTTACAAAAATCTTTTCGCTGTCTGCAATATCCTTGAAAAGAAGAGTGTATCTGCGTTTTTCGGGGATTACCGAAGTATCACCCTCTGCGGGATTGATTGTGAAAACAACGTCTCCGGTTTCTTCTGTGATATCAAACAGAGTTTCGGCAAAAGCACCGTTTTTGTATGCCATTGTTTCACCGTCATCTTCGTAAAGACTGAAACTGCCGTTTCCTCTGTAGATGAGAATTTCCATATCCTTGGGATTCTTCCAGTTGTTTGTTCTGTCGTCAGCTGCAAGGGGAATGATTGAACCTTCCTTTGCAAGAACGGGAATTGAAGACAGATCACGGAACATTTTAAGCTTTTTACCGCCCTGATATATTCTGCCTGTGAAGATATCTGTATATCTGCCTTCGGGAAGCCATACATCTGCGGAAGCTGTGAGAGTTTTTTTGCTGAGTTTCTGTGTGATGGGTGAAACGATAAGCTCTGTGCCGAAAAGGTACTGATTGGGAACATTGTATGCTTCATCGTTTTCGGGGTATTCATAATACATAGGCTCCATAAGGGGCTTGCCGTCACGATGAGTGAGCATATTCATTGTGTATATATAAGGTATCAGTTTGTGACGGAATCTGAGCCAGCGTGCAGCATTCATTTCAGTGTCTTTTGAGAATTTCCAGGGTTCTTTGCCGAGGAATTCGTTGCTTGTTGAGTGAAGTCTGTTTACGGGACTGAAAACACCGAACTGAAGCCAGCGGATATAAAGGTCATCGTCACGCTTACCCATCTGATGACCGCCGATATCGTGGCTCCACCATGAGTAACCGATGTTTGATGCGTTGATTGTGAAGTAGGGCTGGAAGTTAAGTGCAGGCCATACAACAAGTGTGTCACCTGAGAAGCCGAGGGGGTATCTGTGGCTGCCGATTCCTGCATAACGGGAGAGAATGAGAGGTCTTTTGCCGTCACGGGCAATGTCAAGACTGTGATAGTGGTTGAGCCACCACAGAGGATCAAGACCCTTGACGGGAGATTTTACACCCTGTTGCCAGTCAATCCACCAGAAGTCAACACCTTCTTCTTCGTATTTGTTGTGAAGGAATCTGAAGTAGCCTTCTGTGAATTTTTTATCTGAAATGTCAAATTCAATTGTCTTTTTGCTTTCGGGGTCAATGCCCATAAATTCCGCAAATTCTTTGTACATATCTTCAAAGAAGCGGACACCGTCGCAGGGATGAAGATTGACTGTTACTTTGAAATTGCTGTCCTGAAGAGTTCTGAGGAAACCTTTGTAGTCGGGGAAAAGCTCTGTATTCCAACTGTAACCTGTCCAGCCTGATGACTGGAATGCAGCCATAATGTTGTTCTTTATACCGTCAACCTTACGGTTTTTTTTGATAAATTCTTCAATTTCTTTGCCGAACTGCTTTTTGATATCAACCCAATGCCAGTCCATATCAATTGTTGCAACGGTAACGGGAATCTCACTGCTTGTGAATCTGTTCATAAGGTCGAGATATTCCTGCTGAGTGTATGCTTTGTAACGGCTCCACCAGTTGCCGAATGCAAAACGGGGGATAAGGGGAGTTTTGCCTGTAAGTTTGTAAAAGTCACGGAGAGCGGCTCTGTAATCGTGACCGTATGCAAAAACATATTTATCTGTGCCGCCGTTAAGTCTGTTCAGAAATTCATTTCTCGGTGCAACCGTACCGTCTTCACAGAAAACAAGACTGTCTGAATCGTCAATGATTGCGGCACCGTTACGGGAGAGAATACCGTCTTCAATTTTTACCTTGCCCTTTGTCATATCAAGGGTTCTTCTTGTGCCGCCTAGATTTCCTTTTTTGAAATCACTGTCGGTCATATTCTTCATAACAGCCTGAATGAGTTCACCCTCTGCAGAGAAAACAAATGCAACATCGTCTGTTTTTATTGTGAAGTTGCTTTCTGTTTCTGTTACGGTGAATGCAGGTGTATCAAAATTTCTGTTGAGCACAGCCTGCGTGGAAAGGTCACAGAATTTGAGGTCGGGCTGAGTTTCAATTCTTATAAGTCTTGATGTGATAATGCTGATTCGCATATTGCCTTTAATGAAAGTCTGAGAGGCGGGTGTTTTTCCGTTCATTTCATCAGAAAAGGCATTTATGAAATGTTCCATAGTGTTTCAACTCCTTGTAGATAAAACAAAAACCGATTTTTTCGCCTGTTGCTGACGAAAAATTCGGCTCATTTCTCCAACCCGACGGAAAATCAGTCAGGCTGAATATGTAGTTATTTATATTTTATTCAAAATCGATGTCTGCAAGAAGAGCCTTAAGAGCTTTTGCATCGTCTGCTGTAAGAGTTACACCCTTACCCATTTTTTCGTGGTCGGGACCCCAGTCACGGATATCGTACTTGGGTTCTTTACCGTTCCAGCTGATAAGATTGAGTTCTTTTGCCCAGCCGCCTGCGCCTTCTGAGATAACTCCGAATGTTTTTACGATTTCATAAGTGAATTCCGGCATGATAATTCCTCCAGAAAAATTTGTTACTTATATTATATAAATAAAAAAAATAAAAATCAATAGTTTTTTATATTTTTATTTTGAAACTTTGTGCAAAATCATACTTTTTCGGGTTTAATTTGTGAACAATTTGTAAACATTTTGAAAAATGCCAAAATCGACCCGAAAAAAGTGGGTCAAAAAGGGTAGTTGGGACTACTTATGAGAGGCGTTTTACAAAGAAAGGATGATGAAATGAAAAAAGCGACCAATCGTGAAGAGTTGTTCTGCCGTCTTTATGTTGCTCTCGGCAACCCTGCTGAGGCGGCAGTGAAAGCAGGATATAAAATCTGTCCCGAAATTCATGGCAGAAAACTTCTTGCAAAATCATACATAAGAGAATCAGTTGAAAAAATCAGAAAAGAAGAAAAAATATCTTCTTATGATGTCCGCAACGGCCTGCGGAGAATCGCATTTGCATCTTCGGCAGATGCGGTAAAACTCCTGTTTTCCGAAAATGCGGAAAATACTGATTTTGATTCACTTGATCTTTTTAATGTTGCCGAAATCAAAAGACCTAAAGGCGGCGGACTTGAAATAAAATTTTTTGACCGTATAAAAGCACTTGAAAAATTAGGTGATATTTCAGAAATTGCAGTTCAGGATGCAGGACAGTCATTTTATGAAGCTCTTGAAAAGAGTGCATCAACATTGAGTGGTGAGAAAAGTGAAATTTGAAAGTTTTTCTCCCAAACAGCTCAGAGTTCTTACCTGGTGGTGCAAAAACAGCGAGCTTAATAATTTTGACGGCATAATCTGTGACGGTGCTGTCAGAAGCGGAAAGACACTTTGTATGTCAGTTTCATTTATTGCCTGGGCAATGGGTAATTTCAATGACACATCATTTGCGTTGTGCGGAAAGACCGTGACTTCGCTCAGACGAAATGTGGTAACACCGCTTCTGCCCGTTCTTTCTGACCTTGGATTTTCCTGCCGTGAAAAAATTTCGCGGGGAATGTTCGAAGTAGAGTCAGGCAGAACAAAAAACAGATTTTATCTGTTCGGAGGCAGAGATGAATCTTCCGCATCTCTGATTCAGGGGCTTACTCTCGGCGGTGTGCTGCTTGATGAGGTTGCGCTTATGCCCCGTTCCTTTGTTGAACAGGCTGTTGCAAGATGTTCTGTTGCAGAGTCAAAACTGTGGTTTAACTGCAATCCTGAAAATCCTCTTCACTGGTTCAAAAAAGAGTGGATAGAAAAAGCCGATGAAAAAAATTGTCTGTATCTTCATTTTGTGATGGAAGACAATCCGTCTCTGTCAAAATCAATAATAGAGAGGTATCGGTCACTTTATTCGGGAGCTTTTTTTGAAAGATTCGTTGAGGGCAAGTGGGTTGCCGCAGAAGGTCTTGTGTATCCTTTTTTCAATCGTGAAAACAATGTCTCTCAGGATATTCCCGAATGTGAAGAGTTTTATATTTCCTGCGATTACGGAACGGTGAATCCGTTTTCGTTGGGACTTTGGGGACTCAGAGACGGTATCTGGTACAGAATCGATGAAAGATACTGGTCTTCAAAACGTGAGGGGTGTCAGAAAACAGACGAGGAGTATTACTCAATGCTTGAAGACCTTGCAGGGGACAGAAAGGTGAATGCTGTAATTGCTGACCCCTCTGCCGTAAGTTTTATGGAATGTGTAAGACGTCACGGTAGATTCAGGGTGATTCCTGCAAAAAATGATGTCACGGATGGCATCAGAAGAGTTTCCGAATCTCTTAAAGGCAACAGAATAAAAATCTGTGCTCATTGTTCCGATATTATAAGAGAATTCGGTCTTTACCGCTGGGATACAGATTCGGTAAAAGATACTCCGCGTAAAGAATATGATCATGCCATGGATGATATGCGGTATTTTGTTTCCACCGTACTTTACGGCAGAGAAGATGACGGTTTTATCGTTATGGCAACCGAAAGGAATTAAAAATGAAATTATTTGAAAGGAAAAGAAAAAGCGAAAGCTCTGAAGTATCTGTAAAGGGTGTGCCTCAGCTTTATGATAACCGTTTTTCGGCATACGGACTTCATTCCAAAAGTCTTGCGGCTGAGCACAGATTGTATTCTGACCTGCGTCGCAATGTGCCCGTGCTTGACGGTGCCGTATGTAAAATTGTAAGGCTTACGGGCGGTTTCAATGTTGTGTGCGAAGATGCTGCGGCACAGAAAATTCTTGATGATTTTCTTCTTAATGTCAATGTTGGCGGAACGCAGAAAGGTATAGGCTCATTTATTGATCTTTATCTTGATAATCTTCTGACATACGGTACTGCAGTGGGTGAAATGGTTCTGAGTTCTGATAACAGAGATTTCTCTCTGTATAATGCTCCGCTTGAGAGTATCGGTCTGTGCCGTAATTCTGTGAATCCTTTGCAGACAGAAGTTTTTACGGTTAAAAACGGCATGGAAAAAACTGTCAGGAATCAGAACAGAATAATGGTCTCTGTTCTTGATCCTGAAGCCGGTGAACTTTACGGAAATTCTGTTCTTCGGGGACTGCCTTTTGTTAGTGCCGTGCTTCTGCAGATTTTTGAATCAATCGGCACAAACTGGGAGAGAATCGGCAATCTCAGATATGCCGTGACTTACAGACCTCAGAATGATGCTCTTGATAAAGCTTATGCAAAGGAGAGAGCGATGCAGATTGCAAAAGGCTGGAGCGAAGCGATGAAGTCAGGTAACGGTGTCAAGGACTTTGTTGCAGTAGGTGACGTTGATATAAAAGTCATCGGTGCCGACAGCAATATGCTTGACAGCGAAATTCCCGTCCGTCAGCTTATGGAACAGATTGTTGCAAAAACGGGACTTCCTCCCTTTATGCTCGGTCTTAACTGGTCAACAAGCGAAAGAATGGCTCAGCAGCAGACCGATATGCTCACAAGTGAATTGTGGCATTACAGACGAATCCTTACGCCCGTGATAACAAAAGTGGCAGGAATGTTTCTCAGAATGAACGGTTTTGCTCCCGATTGCAAAGTCGAATGGGATGAGATTTCTCTGCTTGATGAAATTCAGCAGGCAAAAGCTTTGTACTACAAGGCTCAGGGCGAAAAATATCTTGCTGAAGCTGAATTATTAAAGGAGTAATGTATGGAAGAAAAAATGATAACTAAAAATGCGTCGGCTGTCTGTCCGGGCAGCGGTGTGCCTGATGACGAGGCTCTTTCTCTGATTTCACGCTATGCACGGAATACTCCTGACGCAAATGATATCTACACTTTTTCGGTTATTCTCTGTGATAATGAGATTGACCGTGATAACGAACGTTTTTCCGTTGAATCATTGACCGTTCTCAAGGATATGTTTGAAGGTGTAACGGGTATCTTTGATCACAGCATGAGAAGTTCTGATCAGACCGCAAGAATCTATAAGACAGAGATTCTCCGAGATGAATCAAAAACTACTGCCGCAGGTGAAGTGTATACATATATAAAAGCATGGTGTTATATGCTCAGAACCGAAAAAAACAATCAACTTATCAGTGAGATTGACTGCGGTATCAAAAAAGAAGTAAGCATAAGCTGTTCTGTGGAAAACAAAATCTGTTCGGTCTGCGGAAAAGATATCAGAAGCCACGACTGTAATCACATTGCCGGCAGAAAATCAGGCAAAACGAAGTGTCACGTGATTCTTGAAAATCCTACAGATGCATATGAATGGTCTTTTGTTGCGGTGCCTGCCCAGAGAAATGCAGGTGTTTCAAAATCAGTTGCCAAGAAGGATATTTGCACGGAAAAAGATTTTGTTCAGAAACTTTCTCATATGTTCGGTACGGTTTTTGATGAACAGCCCGAAGCTGATACCCTCAGCGCATTCGGAATTATGCTCGGAAAAATGAAAGAAGATGCAATGGTAGGCAAGGCAAAAAGAACCGAGGCTGAAAAGGAGATTCTTGCGCTTTCAGCATTCACATTGCCCGAGTCAGACCCTGCAATGATGAGTTCTGTGCTCTCAAAAATCAGCACAGATGAAGTGATGATGCTTCATAAGGCTTTCGGTGACAGAGCCGAAAAACTTGAATCTTATACTCCCGGTTTTGTGCCGGAAAAAACAAAAAATACAAATGATAACTCACAATTCAGAATTTGAAAGGATGAATAAATAAAATGAAAATTTCAATGAAAGGCTACGGCGAAAATACAGCAACATTCAACACAGACGGTATTGTCTGCGTGTCACACCCTGTTAAGATTACAGATAACTATACGGTTTCACCTTGTGAAGATGGCGATTCTTTTGCAGGTATTGCAGTAAATGTAAAAAATGAAATTGCCTGCGTGCAGCTTGATGGTTTTGCAACATTTACATACTCAGGCACAGCTCCCGCAGCAGGTTATTGCACTCTTTCTGCAGACGGCAACGGTGGAATCAAGCTTTCTGCAGACGGCAGAGAATATCTTGTAGTTGATGTTGATACAGCTAACAAAACAGCAGGAATTATTATTTAAGGAGGAAATTAACAATGTCAGATTTCAATAATATTAAACTCGAAAAAGGTATGTATGCATCTTCAAAGGGCTTTACAGCTTGTCTTGAAGAAATTGACCCTTCAGAAAACTACAAGGGCACACCTCTTGAAAACCTCGATGCTTTTCAGCGTCAGCTTAAAAGATTTGATATCAGAGTAAGCGGAAAAGGCTCTGATACAGTTGATAAATTTTTCCAGACAACCGATTCCGCGGCTCTTTTCCCCGAATATGTTTCAAGAGCTGTAAGACAGGGGATGGAAGATGCAGATGTGCTTTCAGGTATTATCGCTTCAAGAACAGCAATCAACGGTCTTGATTACCGTTCAATCACATCTGTTCCTTCCGAAGATGACAAGGAGCTTAAAATTGTTGCAGAGGGTGCTTCAATTCCTCAGACAACAATCACAACTCAGGAAAATCTTGTGACTCTTCACAAGAGAGGCAGAATGCTTGTTTCTTCCTACGAAGCAATCAGATTCCAGCGTCTTGACCTTTTTACCGTTACACTCCGTCAGATCGGTCTTTATATTGCAAGAAGTCAGCTCAATGATGCCGTAAATGTGCTTGTGAATGGTGACGGCAATAACAATGCAGCCGAAAAAGTGAATGTTGCAACAAGCGGAACACTTGATTATGCAGATGTTATTTCATTCTGGAATAAGTTCTCACCCTATGAGCTTTCTGCAATGATTGCATCTCCCGAAACAACTCAGAAGCTTCTTTCTCTTGCTGAATTCAGAGATGCTGCGGCAGGTCTTAATTTCCACGCTACAGGCAAGATGATCACACCTCTCGGTGCATCACTTATCAGATCTTCCGCCGTGCCTTCAGATATGATTATCGGTCTTGACAAGAGCTGTGCTCTTGAAATGGTTGAAGCCGGCGGTATTATTACCGAATACGACAAGCTTATTGACAGACAGCTTGAACGTGCTTCAGTAACCTGTACTGCAGGTTTCTCAAAAATCTTCACAGACGCATCAAAGGTGCTTTCTGTCTGATGCCTGATTCACGAAAGGTTTTTGAAAAGCTGAAACAGTTGTGCCCTGCAGTTGACGACAGTGTTATGCCGTTTTGCGAAAGTGCTGCAGTTGTGCTTGGAGAAAAGCTTCGGGCGGGTGTTGATGCGTCCGATATCCGCCTGCTTACAGCGGCAGCAGCAGTTGCATACTGTAATTATGTGCTTTTCAATAATATCCCCGAAGGAGAAATCAGTTATTTCAAAGCAGGTGATATCACGGTGAGAAAAGGCAGTTCATCTCAATCAGATGCCGTTATCCGTTTCAGGGATACGGCTCTGAGCGAAGCCGCACCGCTGTTCTGCGATGATGATTTTGTTTTCAGGGTGGTGTGACAGAATGAAGATTTCCAGTGTTTCTTACTATATAAGGAAATTCGGAAGAAACATTATGTTTGCGGATTCCGTTTGTAATGTGATTCAGCAGGAAAGATGTATTCTTTCGCCTCTGCGATATAAAAACAAAATGTATCTTGAGGGAATTCCCACAGATATCGGTGTGAACGACAGCGGTTATTACCTGCTTATTGCACCACCGTCTGCAAAACTTGAAAGCCTTGGTGATAAAGGTTATCTGTACGACGGTGAAAGAAAATACCACATTGACAGAATGGAGAAAATTTATTTTGGTGATGAAGTTCTTTATCTCTGGGCTGTGGTCAAAGAACATACAGACGGAAAATATCCGCAGTATAATCATTTTATTGAAAGGAGATAAGTAAAATGTCATTGCTTTCTGTATTGCCTGACAGACTTTGTGAGTGGTATTCGGATCTGCCGTCTTTTTCTGATTGTTCATTCTGTACGCAGTTTCCCGTAAATTCAAAAAAGACTCCTCTTGAAAAGCCTGTTGTTGTTTTTGGAGCAAAATCAATCAAAGTGCTTGATAACACAACAGATGAAACGGGTACCGTGATTACAGACAGCCGTATTGCGCAGACAAAATTCACAATCGGCATTCATGTTCCAAGAAGTGTCGGCGGAACGGGATGTTTTCAGTTGTTTGACTCCATTGTGGAGCTTCTTCTGTTCAATACATCTTTTTCAATCAGCGATGTTACATCTGATGAACTTGAATATATCAGAAATACCGATTCATTGTTTCTCAAGACTGTGTTTACAATAAGTGAAACTCTTGAGCGTGACAAGGCATCAACTGTATCATTTTCAATCGAAAACTAAATAAAAAGGGTTGTGCGGAATAACCCGCACAAGCCGATTTTTTATGCTATTATCAGAATTCGTTTTTAGCGATTTCTTCAAGTTCTTCACTTGTTGCGTTTTCAACAAGATTAGCTTTCTGTCTGCGTCTTTCGAACAGTTCTTTATACATCTGCTCTCTTGTTTTTGCAGAAAGGGGATAGAAGAACTTGGGAACAATACCAAGGCTGGATGAAATGATGGGGATACCTGTGCCCAGCGCAAAGATCCACCATTTTGTCTTGTCTGACTGTGTGCCGACTTCTTTTCCTTGTATGTAACCGATTTTTTCCATAACGAGGTTGTTGATGATACTCATAACAGCCTGCTGAATTTTTGAGATTGTTGACATTGTAACGCCTGTCATAGCTTCTGAACGGTAACCGTTTTTCCATTCGCAGTAGTCCATAGCTTCGTTATTGATTTCTGCAGGAATTACTCGTCTTAAGCCGTAAACACACATTTCAAAGATTTCTTCAAGCCCCATAAGAGGAAGAATGACACCTTTTTTCATAAAGTTCTTGTTGATTGAACCGATACCGAAAACAATCATCCACAGCATATCTGTCCATGCATCTTCAAAGATCCAGAGAGCTTTTGTTGAAAATCTCTTTCTGAGGGGTTCAACGAAGCTGTAGCTGATGAACTTGACGGGGAATGCAGGGATACCGACAATTGTTTTCCATGTGATTGAACCGATAACGTCAACATAGAAGTTTGTACGGCTTTTGCTGATTGAGAAACCTGAAAGGAACGATGAAAGCAGAGAAATAAGCATCGGTTTGTTGTTAATAACGGATTTAAGCGATTGCTTGACCGTGGGTTTGCTGATCGTCTGTCTGACACGTTCTTTGCTGTGCATATAATAGTAAAGAATAAATGTTACCGAAAGAACCGAACAGCCGATACCGAATGTTGCAAAGAGCTTCGGAAGTTCTATCTTGAGCACTTTGTTGATAACAAGGTCATAGAAAATACCGAATGCTTGTTTCGGCAGGTCTTCACAAAGATGGCTTGCAAGGTTTGCAAGGGCAATCAATCGGGATCGTTCAATCGGCTCCGGTGTTATGGTTGAAAGGAAACCTGTTTTTGCAATTGCTGTGAATGTCTGAGCTGTTTCGGTAATCAGCGACATTGCAAAGAAGAATATGAATTTGGGAAGATAATCACCGGGAGTGTTGGGAAAAAGGAAAGGAATGAGCCAATACCACATACCGAGAATTGACAGCGGAATTTCACCGAGCAATACATACGGTTTGAATTTACCCCATCTTGTTCTTGTTTTTTCTACAATAACACCGATGAATGTGTCATTAATAGCGTCCCAAATGGTTGAAATTGATGACTGGAGTGCGAGAAGACTGAAGTCGATTTTAACAACGTCGTAGATATAACGTTCTTTGAAATCGTCAATATTCATTGTGGCTGCTGCGTCGTTCAGGACGTAAGCTAAAGTTTCTCGCTTGCCGACAAATCTTCTGTTTCTGAGTGCAAGAGAAGTGGTTTCTTCTGTTACGGAAATTTCGTCAACCTTCGGCATCTGAACACCACCTTAGTTATATTTGTAATCAGTATAATATATAATCAGTATAATTTCAAGAGGAAAAATCATAATAAAATTATTTTTTGTATAGAAAATATACAAAAATCTGTTGACTATTTTTTGTCTGATTGCTATAATTTACAAAGAACACTATGTTCCGTACATAATCAAGCGAAAGGAAGGGTGTCTTATGTCAGATGTAAAAAACAATGCACCGGAGACGAAACTTAATTATAAAAAGACCATTCTCACTGGTTTCGGCTTCCTTGCAACATCAATTGCATGGGCAATATATGACCCTTATATTACACGAATTCTCAATAATCTTCTCACAAAGAGCGCAACCGTAACTGCATGGAGCGATTATCTTGTGCAGAAGCTTCCGTTCCTTACAGATCTTGCGGCAGCTCAGGGTGAAGAAGTTGCTCTTGCAGGTGGCGGATTTACACTCGTTCCGTTATTCATCGGTATCATAATGACCTTTGATAACATTTTCGGTGTTATTTTCCAGCCCACATTCGGTAAGCTTTCAGACAGATGCCATTCAAAGCTCGGCAAACGCCGTCCTTTCATCGTAGGCTGTGCTCCCATTTCAGCACTTCTTTTCTTCCTTATTCCCATAATTGCAAATAACACAAGTTCACTTCCTCTTACAATGATCTGTGTTATTCTGTTTGTTTTCAGTATGTCACTCTGGCGTGCACCTGTTGTTGCACTTATGCCTGACCTTACACCGCCCGCTCTCAGAAGTGAAGGTAATGCAGTCATCAACCTTATGGGTGGTGTCGGCGGTGCTGTTGGTATGGTTGCCGGTAAACTTGCAATTGCTCTGTGCATCTTGTTCACAGGCGTTACTGCTGCTCAGATCACAGCTCAGGAAGAGCTTTCTTTTCCCTATGTTTTTGCAATCGGTTCAATTGTTATGATTATCGGTATGCTTGTTCTTCTCTTCTTTGTAAAAGAGCAGGATACAAGCATTAAACTTAAGGGCGAAGCAAATGCTTATGCTGATGCTGAAGCAAAAAGAAAAGCTGAAAAAGAAGCAAAAGCTGCAGAAAAAGCAGCAAGAAAGGCTATGGTGCTTTCAGGCGCAGAAAGAAAGAGTCTTGTGTTTATGCTTATCTGCCTTTTCTTCCTTTTCTGCGGTACAAATGCTATCACAACATTCTTCTCACTCTTTGCTCAGGAAATTCTTCATAAGACAGCGGCTGACGCTTCAACTCTTATGCTTATTTTCCTTGTTTTCTCCGCTCTTGCAGCTATCCCTGCAGGTAAAGTCGGTAAGAAGATAGGCAGAAAAAAGACAATTATGGCAGGTCTTGCAGTATTCCTTGTTGCATTTATGCTTTTCTTCAGCATATTTGTTGTGATGCTCGGTTCAAACAACCTTTCAATCACAAAGTATGTTCAGGTAAACGGCGCATATATTACTGTCAGTGATCAGATCAATGAGTACAATGCTGAACTTTCTGCAGAAGCAAAAGATGCAGGCATTGAGCTTACAGAAGATGATGTGCTTACTGTAGACGGTTATATTTCATACAACAATGCTCTTGAACAGGGCGGTGTTGCAGCTTCAGAACTTGAAAAGTATGCAAAGCTTGACGCATTCATCGCTGAACAGACAGGTGAAGATGTTAAAGTCCTTCACGACGGTGTAATGAATGTTGTTAAAGTTGTTCTTGAAACAGAAACTGCTACATTCTCAGAAGCAATGCAGATCGTTTCAGACACAGTCAAGGATATCACAAAGGTTCTCGGCATTCTTATCTTCCCCGTTCTTGTTCTCGGCGGTGCTGCAAATATGTTCATTACCGTTAACACTCTTCCCCTTGTTCTTGATATCGGCGGTATTGAAAAAGTCGGCACATTCACAGGTTATTATTACACAGCAACATTCTCAGCTCAGATTGCATCACCCATTCTCTACGGCTTTATAAGAATGTTTGCAGGCACATATATGTCATTGTTCTATTACAGCCCCGTTGCTTTTGTAATGGCACTTCTTATGATAATCTTCGTTAAACACGGCGAAGCAGTACCCGATGAAATTGTCAAAGCAGCAGCACAGGACGATTAAAAATCAGGAGGAATAAATAATGAAAAGTAAAATGAAAAAGGCACTCAGTATACTTCTCAGCGTTGTTCTTTGTTTTTCTGTTTTTGTAATTACAGGTTCTGCAAAAGAACCTTGTGATTGCGGAAATACTCCCTCAATCATCGTACCCGGTCTTATGCAGTCAGCAACTTATCTTTATAATGATGACGGCACAATCAACACCGATTACGAAGCACCTTTCTTCCTTGAAGATACAGGTTCAATTGTAATGACTGCACTCAAGAACGTTCTTGTTCCTCTTGTGAAAGTTCTTTTCACACAGCAGGATACAGACGGTAAGTTTGCTCAGGCTTTTGCAGACACACTCGGCTCAATTCTCGGTGAAAGAATCAGAGCAGACGAAAACGGCAACGGCATTTACAATGTTGAGGCAGATCTGTACAATTGCAGTTTTGCAGAT
>JAZUCO010000159.1:0-3577 GCA_045639185.1 Acutalibacteraceae bacterium | reverse complement strand
CAGATTCTTTGCAATATGCTCTGCGGCAGTGAGAGCCCCCGTCTGTGTATCGTTGAGTGCTGAGCCGCCGGGTCTTGAAAGACCGAAAGAGCCAGCCGCTTCACCTATGACATAAAGACCTTGCACATCGGTCATATAATATTCATCGGTGTAAATACCGCCGTTGTTGTGCTGAGCGCAGACAGCGATTCTGAGTTTCTGCGTATAAAGGTCAATATTCTGTCTGCTGTAAACAGCAATTGCTTTGCTGTTGAGTTTTTCAAGACGTTTTACGGGAGTTTCCGCAAGACAGTCTGTGGCAAGAAGATAATTCTTTGCTTCGTCACTCAGTTTATCAAAATCAAAATCTTCAGGATTCTTTGTGTAATCAAGAAAAACTTTTCTGCCCTTTGAAGTTTCGGAATGCACGGCAATATCGATTTTTGAAGACATTTCCGTTCTGTCTGCAGAAAACGGCCACTGATAGCCTTTAAGAAAAACAAAACTGTAAGCTTCGTTTATATCATCAAAATAGTCAAAGAGGAATTCCCTTTCGTTGCCCTCGTCATCGGTGCTCACAAAACGGGGAATAACCTGCATAAAACTGCCCGAAACATTCCAGCGGAAGTCAACAGATGCCATTCCGTACTGCCATTGGGAGTAATTGAAAAGCTTTGCGCCCGATTCAAGAAGCACACCCGTCATACCGTGCTGAGAAACGGGATAGACGGAATTCTCATAAATGCAGGCAGGTGCACCCGTTGCGGCAATAACATTGTCTGCATAAATGACTTCAAACTCCTGAGTGAGAGTGTTGAGTGCAACAACTCCCCTTGCACGGGAATTTTCTGTTATGATTTTCACCACTTGTCTGTTATCAAGAAGCTCTGTGCCGTTTTTTCCGAGTACGACTTCTTCAAGCTTTTCTGTCATCAGCTTTGAAGTGAGAGGACCCACCGAAGTGGCTCTTCTTGTGTCGTCGTGGTCTGTTTTGTAACCGGGGAATGCACCGTATTCGTCTGTGGGGAATTTAACTCCGTAATTATAAAGTCTCAGGAAACAGCGCATACTGTTTGCAGCCTGTCTGTAAGCCTTGACACCGTCTGCAGAGCCGCCCGAAATCATATCGTTTGCCATTCTGTAGGGGCTGTCGGGAGTTTTACCGTCCATTGAGATTTTATAATAAGTCTGTTTATCGCTGCCCGTGTTACGGGATGTACCCCAAAGTCTGTTTTCGGCAACGATAACAATATTTTTTACATCAAGATTAAAAAGGCTGTCGGCAACGGCATAAGCTGCCGCACCGCTGCCTATTATCAAAGCATCATATTTTTTCATAAGCATCTGACATTGAATCCGCCGTCACAATCAATGACCGTACCCGTGCAGAAATCAAAATTACCTCTCGCAACAGCAACAACACACTTGCCGATATCTTCGGGACTGCCCATTCTCTTTATGGGAGTTATGCCCTCTGAAATGAGTTTTTCATATTTCTCCTTAACCTTTGCCGTCATATCTGTTTCGATAATACCGGGACGGATTTCAATAACAGAAATTCCGTATTCTGCAAGTCTTGCGGCAAAGAGTTTTGTTGTCATTGAGATTCCTGCTTTGGAAATGCAGTATTCACCTCTGTTGACCGATGCGGTGTAAGCCGACATTGAAGAAATATTCACGATTCTTGATTTTTCACACTCTTTAAGAAGAGGTACGAATTTCTGAGTCACAAAAAATGTGCCTTTAAGGTTGATATCGAGAACATAATCAAAATCCTCGGGAGTGATATCAAGAATATCCTTTCTCTCCCTTGGTGCAACACCCGAGTTATTAACAAGCAAATCAATTCTGCCGAATGTTTCACGGGCGAATTCATAAAGATTTTCAATCTGAGCAATATCTGAAATATCGCAGGGACAGAAATATACCTTTTCGGGATATTTTTCTTTTATTTCAGAAAATCCGTTTTCATTTCTTGATGCAATAAGTACGCTGAAACCGTCTTCAAGAAGTGCTTCCGTGATACCTCTGCCGATACCTCTTGCACCGCCCGTTACAACTGCAACCATTCTTTTCACCTGCCGAGTACGTATTTTTTATAATAGGGCATATATACTTCGCTGTCTCTTACGGGGCAACCTGCAACGGTGCCTGCGCGCATAAGCTCAGTACATTTACTGCACTTGAGACAGACCTTGCTTTTATCAAGTTTACCCTCTGCAACGAAATCTCTGTAAAATGTGGGGTATGCAAAAGTCATTCTGCCGAATCCCATAACATCGGCAACACCGTCTGCGAGCATCTTCTCTGCATAATCGAGTGCATTTTCGCCCTCATAAGTCAGACCCGACATTGCGATTTTCACATCGGGAAATGATTCTTTAAGCTCCTTTGTGACACGGCGGATACGCTCCATACCGATATTGCCGTCTTCCGGAGAATTGATGCAGGGACGGTTGATGTGCGGAATAAGATAAGGGTTGCCCAGAGTGATATCAACAAGCTCAACACCCTTACTGCGAAGAATTGAGATTATCTTTTTTGCCTCTGTAAGGTCGATTTCGTCATTCTCTGTAACACCGTAGCCGTAAGGATAAGGGAAACAGTCGCAGGCATTGAATCTTGTGGTGACAAAAGCATCTTTTATGCTGTTTTTCACCGCATCAATGCAATCAAAATAAAGTCTTGTTCTGTTTTCAAAGCTTCCGCCGTATGCTCCCTCTCTGTCATAAGCTGAAAGAAGCTCGTTGAAGAGATATCCGTGACAGCACTTGACGTCAATGCCGTCAAAACCGACTTCTTCTGCAAGTTTTGCGGCTTTTGCATATGCAGAGGGAATCGTGCTGAGATATTCGTCTGTTGCAACGGTGTAAGGCTGATTTTCCTTACCCTTTTCCCAATGGCTGTTGCGGTATGCAACAATCGGTTCAGGTGTACCGTGGGGTTTGCTGAAACGTCCGCTGTGAGTGAGCTGAACAATTATAACGGGTTCAAATCCGCATTCAGCCTTTGCGGTCGCCTTTATCTCGGCAACAAGAGATTTATAACTCTCTGCCGTATTCTCATTAAGATAAAGCTGACGGGGATTTGCTCTGCCCTCTGGAGTGACGGCAGTAGCCTCAAACCAGATGATACCTGCCCCGCTTTTTGCAAAACGGAGATATCGACGACGGGTAAGCTCCCCTATAGCACCGCTTTCTTCACCGTCACACCCCTCCATTGGCTGAAGAAGCACACGGTTCATAATTTTTCTGTTGTATATTTCAAATGGAGTGTTAAGATTCATGGTAAACCTCGGAAATATTGTTTAGTACAGCAGAAATCAATTGATATATCGTAGGGGCGATGATTCATCGCCCGGCACGAATGTGCATTTTCCGTTAGGAAAATTAACGGCAGCGCCGTTCTGGTTCGCAGCGGGCGTTAGATTAACGCCCCTACAAGCTTTATTTTAATTTCTGCAAATATTTCGATAAATTATTGTTTATCTTCGCAATTATCTTTCTTTGCACAAAGTCCTTCTCTGAGCTTTTTGCCGAGGGCTCTCATTTCAAGAACGATATCGCCTTCGGGTACATAGTAGCAATCACGCTTTGAG
>JAZUCO010000158.1:0-22737 GCA_045639185.1 Acutalibacteraceae bacterium | reverse complement strand
AAGAACTGCTGCAAGGTAAACAGCACCGGGTCTTTCTGTACCGTTGAAGCCCCATACACCCTTGATTGTGTTGGGATCCATATCCATTGTTTCACTGCCGTAGCACCAGCAGGGAGTAACTGAAAGAGTGATATCTACGCCTGCTTTTTTGAACTGTTCAGCGCATTTTGCTGTTTCACCGACTCTGCCGATTGTGAAATCAGAAACAACAACCTTTACGGGTTCACCGTTTGAGTATTTAAGATTGTTTCTGAAAAGATCAGCAGCAGCTTTTGCCATTTCCATTGTCTGATCTTCAAGTGAACCTCTTACGTCAAGGGGTCCTTTTCTTGCGTCGATAACAGGACGGATACCGATTACGGGATATTCGCCTGCAAATCTTTTTTCTGCCATTTGTATCAACCTTTCTTTATGTAAAGTGAAATTGTTCACTTAAAATTACTTAACTATTTTAACAAACTCTTTGTAAGCTTCTTCCCACTTGTCTGCATCAACGGGATTATAGGTTACAAGATTTTCGCCCTGAGCAATAATTTTTCTTGCTTCTGCGATATCTTTGATTACGCCTGAAGACATAAGCTGAACAGCCACATTGCCGAGAACTGTTGCTTCAATAGGTCCTGCATAAACTGTTCTGTTACAAGCTGAAGAAGTAAGTGCACAGAGGAATGTGTCCTTTGTTCCGCCACCCATAACGTGAATACGGTCATAGCTTTTGTTTGTGCAGTCTTCAATACCTGAAAGAACGTATTTGTATTTCATTGCAAGGCTTTCGTAAATACAACGCATTACTTCGCCTACTGTTTCAGGCACATACTGACCAGTCTTTCTGCAGAATTCACGTACTCTTTCAGGCATATCACCCATAGCAACAAAATCAGGAGCATCAGGATCAATAAAGCACTTGAAAGGCTCAGCCTTAAGAGCTTCCTGCTCAAGTTCGGCGTAAGAGTATTCCTTGCCTTCTCTTATCCACTGTCTTCTGCTTTCCTGAATAAGCCAGAGACCGCAGATGTTTTTGAGGAATGCAGTTGTGAAGTTGTAGCCGCCTTCGTTTGTAACATTGAGTTCCTGAGCTTTTTTGCTTACAACGGGTTCGTCAAGCTCTGTGCCGAAAAGACTCCATGTACCGCTGCTGATGAATGCGAAATCCTTGCTTTCGCTGGGGATTGCTGTTATTGCACTCTGTGTATCGTGACCGCAGACAGCGATAACGGGGATTTTGTCTACACCGAGTTCTTCTCTGAGTGAACGTCTGAGGAAACCTGTCTGTGTGCCTGCGGGTACGATGTCGCAGAGAATGTCACGGGGAATTCCCATTGCATCAAGAAGTTCGTTATCCCATTTCTGAGTGTCAATATTAACCATCTGAGATGTTGTTGCAATTGAATACTCAGCAACCATTTTATTTGTGAGCATATATGCAAACAGATCAGGCATAAACAGAAGTTTGTGAGCTCTTTCGAGAAGTTCAGGTCTGTTAAGTCTTATTGAAAGAAGCTGGAAAAGTGTGTTGAAGTCCATAAACTGAATACCTGTGCGGTCATAAATCTCAGCTTTGGGCATATATTTTCTTGCTTCTTCAACCATTCCTACATTTCGTTCGTCACGGTAATGAACGGGGTTTTCAAGAAGATAACCTTTTTTATCAATAAGACCGAAGTCAACACCCCAGGTGTCAATACCGATACTGTCTATCTTGCCGTACTGCTTAGCCTTGAGAATACCTTGTTTGATTTCGTGGAAAAGTCTCAGTACATCCCAATAAAAAGTGTGACCTACTTTTACGGGGTCATTGCTGAAACGGTGAATTTCTTTAAGAGTGATTTTTTCTCCGTCAAAAGTGCCGAGAATGGCTCTTCCGCTTGAAGCGCCGAAGTCGAATGCTAATACTTGTTTCATTTTATGATATCCTCCGGATTCAATGTTTACTGTAAGGGGTTAAAACCTTCAAATACATAGTCTTTTGTACCGATGTATTTGCTTCGGTCAATTCGTTTTATTTTTGAAAAACATTGCTGCGCAACAGACATATGTCTGACAGCCTGATAAGATGCTATCCATTCATTGATTCTGTTTACAAACAAGCCTTCCGTAACAGCGGCAAGGCAATCATTTCTGTATTGCTCATAAAAATTGTATTCATCGTTGAGAAGATCAACTCTTTCAATGAAGTAAACATAGCTTTTGTCTGCATTTGTGATGATGAATGCACTGCCGGTTGCCTGTTTGAAAACGGCATTCATAAATTCAGCAGAGAATGAGGAACCGGTCTTTCCCACAACAGCAGCAGAAACGCTGATGTCTGCAGAAACCTGACCCGTTACAGCCATAAATGCTTCATCCATTGTGTAGACAGAAGAGTTGACATAGTTTGCAATTTCGCTGATATATGTGTATCTCTCTTCAGCTGTCTTTTTTGCAGAATCATAAATTTTTTTGTCGTAATCAGACATTGCAGAATATTCTTCTGCTGTCACAGGAGTATAAAGCTCCTGATAGAAATATTTGATGCCGACATTGTTTGTCGTGAAATATTCTTTTATATATTCTTCATTTATCGGGTCTGACCCGTCTGTGTCATATATGGAAAATCTGATTATTTCTTTATATTTTTTGAACTGATTGATTTTGAAGAAAGTATCTTTTGATACACCGATTTCTTCATAATAGTCTCCGTAAATACGCCAGAGAGCGTTTGTTTCGTTTGAAATATCTGCTTTATCTCTGGGGGAGAGTTTATTTCCGCTTTCGGAAAACTGAGTGTTAATTGCAATGTAACCGAGGCATTCTGATGTGGCAAGGTCTATATATTCAAGCTCTGTTTTGTTTTCATACCGATAGTAAACATCGTTGAGAAAGTATGAAAAAATCTCTGTATCAATATTTACACTTTCGTTTATTTCGATAACACTTTTTTTACCGGCATTACATGATGTCATAAGAAAAATATTGACCAATACCAATAAAAAAGCAAGAATTTTTTTCATTCACGTCAGCCTGCCTTTATAAAAAACATTATATCAATAATTTTATATGTTGTCAATCAAGCTTTGTATATTTAAGAAAATTTTAAGCTTCTGTCAAGATATTTTTAAGCAATATGCAGTAAAATTCAGACAAGGTTGAACAAAGGAGTGATTGTAAAACACAGATTTGAGCGGAAGAGAAAATTAAATTGAATCCTACTGATAAATTATTACAAAAAACCTTTCACAATTTTGCAAATAACACTACAACCCGCAAAAAGCACCTGTCTTGATGACAGGTGCTTTTTGCTTTTATGAAAATTCAGTTATAAATCAAATTGAGTTCTTCTTGTGTGATTTCTCTGCATTCACCGGGAGCGAGATTTTCGTCAAGGTCAAGATTGCCCATTCTGATTCTTCTCAGCGAAAGGAGATTTGCATTTGTTGATGCTATCATTCTTTTTATCTGGTGATATTTGCCTTCACGGAGGACAATTCTGTAAACGGGATTGCCGTTGTTTTCAACAAGGTCAATTTCTGCCTCAAGAAGCTGTTCATCACCGAGCATCATACCGTTTCGCATATTTTCAAGAAAAGCTTCATTTATGATTGCATCGGTTTCTGCAAGATAAGTCTTGTCAATATGATGTCTGGGGGAGAGTATGTTATGGGCAAACTCACCGTCATCAGTAATGAGAACAAAACCCGTTGTGTCCTTGTCGAGTCTGCCAGCAGGGAATAGGTCAGGTCGCTTCAGCTCGTCGGGTACAATGTCAACAACTGTTTTTTCTTTAGGATCACGGCTTGCGCTTACAATACCGTCAGGTTTGTTCATCATAATATAAATATTTTTTTTGTAGCAGAATTTTTCACCGTTCACTTCAATATTATCAGCTTCTGTATCAGCTTTGAAAGCTGTATTTTTTACCTGAATGCCGTTGACCGAAACACAGCCTGATCTTATGAGTTTTGAAGCGTCAGAGCGTGTCATCATACTCTGTGATGAAATCAATTTGTCAAGTCGTTCTTTTGCCATAACTGCTCCTGATTTGTAAGGGGGAGCATAAATCCGTCAATCTCAAGTGAACAGATATCTCCGCCTATAATTCTGTTGTTGTAAATAATAAGGTTGATTTTTACGGCATTGCTGTCTTCATACTGAGGATAGTTTGTAACAGTATATGTCCATCTTTTTACGGTGCAACCTTTGTATGGTGTCAGGTCAAGACCTGCTTTGGTCTGAAGTTTGTTATATTCTTCGTAAACAGTATCAAACTGCTGCGGAATGATGAACTGCGTCACCGAATCGGGTTCCTCATTTACGGTAAGTCCTATTTGAGAAATAAAAGAGAGTCTCTCCGTTTCTGTTTCTGCGGAATAATTGAGTGCTCCGTCAGCAGGGGATGCATCAGAGCCTTCTGAAGATGAAAGTACAGTGAAACCGATTACTGTTGCAACAACAATTGCCGCAAGAAGAATGAACTTACCTTTCAATGATTTCAGAGATATAAGAAACATAAAAGCACCTCGCATAAGTATTCATAAAATAATTATGCAAGGTGTGAAAATTTAATTACTTATATTTCGTCATCAACGGGTGTTTTGATTTTTATGTTCTCAAGACGAGCGATAGCGCCTTCTGCAAGTCTCTTGTTTTCATCAAACTGAGCAATGCAGTTTGTCATGTACTGAGCGCTCTGAGACATCATATCCATAACGTGCTTGTAAGCATTTGTCTGGAGTTCGTATGACCATCTCTTTGCATAGTCTTCACGTGCAGCAGCCTTTGATTCTGCATCAGCAATGATTTCGTCTGACTTGTCGTTTGCGTCTGACATAATCTTAAGAGCAGCATCTTTAGCGTTCTTTGTAATTTCGTGATCCTGAGTGAGTTCAGCAGCCTTAACCTGAGCATCGCTGATAATTTTGCCTGCTGTTTCCTGAGCTTCGTGAAGGATTTCTCTTCTTTCAGCTACGATCTTTCTTGCCTGGATAATCTCTGTGGGAATAGAAGAACTGAGTTCCTGAAGGCATTCGTGAATTGCATCGCCGTCAACTTTGATTTTTCCGCCGCCGCCGAAAGAGGGTTTTCCTTCCTCAAGTATGTCTTCAATCTTTTCAATAATTTCTTCAAAATTCATTTTGTTTTCCTCCGTTGGGATTTACTTTGATTTTTTTAAGGATATTTTCTTGATTATATCATCTGCAATTTCAGACGGCACAAAACCTGAAATTTCGCCGCCGAGAAGGCAGATTTCTTTTACTGCGCTGGAGCTGAGATACATATTTTCAAGGCTTGAAACAAGAAAAACAGTATCAACTTCGGGAGCAAGCTGTCTGTTTACAAGTGCCTGCTGGAATTCAACTTCAAAGTCTGAAACAGCACGAAGACCTTTTACAATGGCAGACGCTCCTGAAATTTTTACAAAGTCTGCAAGAAGTCCCTGATATGATTCAACCTGAACATTAGGGATTTTCACACATCTTTTAATGAATTCCACTCTTTCCTGAGGAGTGAAAGTACCACCGCTTTTTCTTACATTGTATGAAACAAGCACGATAACTTTGTCAAACATTTTTGCCGCACGACGTATAATATCGATGTGACCGTTTGTTACCGGGTCAAAGCTTCCCGGATAAACCGCAATTCTCATCGGGTGTCACCCTTTCATTCACTGTAGCGGTAAATAGTTAATTTTGTTTTGGAATAATTGTCCTGCTTTGCAATTGTATAGTTGCCTACAGTTTCGGGTAATTCCTCTTTGATATCTGTTTCACAGACGATAATTCCTCCGTCATTGATAACATTGATAGAAAGAGAAAGAGCTTTCTGTGCAAGGCCGTTTCTGTAAGGGGGATCAATGAATATGATATCAAATTTTTCTCTTGTGGTTTTGATATATGACAGACCGTCACCGTTAAAAACAGAAGCATTGTCTTTAAGTTTGCAATGTTCAAGATTGTCATTGATAACTTTTATTGCTTCTCTGCTCAGGTCAACAAAAACAGCTTTAGCTGCACCTCTGCTGAGTGCTTCTATACCGAGCTGACCTGCACCGGCAAACATGTCAAGGATATTTCTTCCTTCAATATCAAACTGAATTGAATTGAAAATTGCGCCTTTTACCTTTGCAGCGGTGGGACGGATATCTTCACCTTCAAGTGTAATAAGTTTTCTGCCTTTTGCAGAACCTGTTATAACTCTCATAGCATTCTCCTGTACATATCTTATCATATTATCGCATTTTCTTGGGGTTTTTGTCAATAGAAAATTGAAAATTTGTTAAATAATAAGGCTTAATAATTCCTCAGGGGAATTAATTATATGGTTTGCTCCGCATTCTCTGAGCACGTCTGCATCTCTGAATCCCCATGCAACACCAACGCTTGTAAGACCTGCGTTTTCAGCTGTTACAATGTCAACATCAGAGTCTCCCACATAAAGAATTTCATCTTTGCCGATTCCGAGAATGTCAGTTGCTCTGAAAACATTGTCAGGTGCGGGTTTTAATCTGTCAATACCGTTATCTCCTATAACAGCGGTAAAAACGTTGCCGAATTTTCTGTCACAGAGAATTTTTGCAGATTCTTCGTTTTTGTTTGTAACAACAGCAGTAAGAATGTTTTTATTTTTAAGCTTTTCTAATAATTCAATTATGCCGTCATAAGGTTTTGTTTTTATATCTGCGTGTGCTCTGTAATATTGCTGCATTTCTTCAACACATACGGCGAGTTCGGATTCTTCTGTATTTTTTTCAACAGAACGGGCGATAAGAGTGGGAATTCCGTTGCCGATGAAAGAACGGATTTCATCAATTGTTCTGTTTTTCATTGAATGAAGACTCAGTATGTGATTGACGCTGTCTGCCAGGTCATCAAGAGTGTTCAGCAAAGTGCCGTCAAGATCAAAAATTACTGCTTTTATCATTTTATTCATCCCTGTGATAATGTTTATAAATATTTATCGCTGTGCTTTCATTCACGCCATCAACTTTGCACAACTCTTCGGTAGTTGCATTTCTTACCGCTGTGAGAGTTTTGAAGTGTTTCAGAATATTTCTTGCTCTGACTGTACCTACGCCTTCGATTTCCGTAAGAGTCATCGCTGTCATTGTCTTTTTTTGTTTTTTGCGGTGATATTCAACAGAGAAACGATGTACTTCTTCCTGAATATCAGCAACAAGAGTGAAAGCTTTTCGCTTGTCGTTGATTGCAATTTCGCCGCCGCCGTGAGCAATTGCTCTTGTGCGGTGTTTGTTGTCTTTTACCATACCGAAAAGCGGAATATCCTGCAGACCGAAAGATTCAAGCACGGGTATAACCGCATTGACCTGACCTATACCGCCATCAAGGAGAATCAGGTCGGGCTTTTTGCCGAAACCTTCATCGGGATTTTCGTGTCGGAGCTTTTCATATTCATTAAATCGTCTTGTGAGGACTTCATTCATTGAACGGTAGTCATCCTGACCTGAAAAACCTTTTATTTCAAAGCGTCTGTATGCACTTTTCAGAGGTTTTCCGCCTTTGAAAACAATCATACCTGCCACATTGTCTGCACCATCGGTATGAGAAATATCGTATGATTCAATATATTCGGGTGGTTTGTCAAGACCGAGCAAAGATGCAAGCTCATCAAGTGCCGCAACTGTTTTTCCGCTTCTGCCGATGTGCTGCGCAAGCTTTTCTGCCGCATTGCCTGAGCAAAGCTTCACAAGACTTGCATTTTCACCTTTTTCGGGTATATATATTCTTACATTTTTTCCTCGTTTTTCACAAAGCATCTGAGTCAGCGCATCAATTGCTTCAACTTCACCGTCAACTGCAATGTTTGGCGGTATATTGTTTCGCATAGAATAATAATCAGCAATAAGTTTTTCTCTGATTACGGGCAATTCATCAATAGCGTTTGTGAAGAAATACTCACTGTCATAAAGTCTGCCGTCAGAGAATCTGAGCACTGCAAGACAGACTTTTCCAAGGGATTCGCAAATTGCAAAAACATCCTGCTCTTTTGTTTTCTGAGAAACAACATTCTGTTTTGCTGCAGTTTTTTCGATTGCCTGAATTGAATCACGCAGCGCTGCAGCTTTTTCAAATTCAAGATTCTCTGCAGCTTCTTCCATCTGATTTTTAAGTTCACGGATTAGCGCATCATTTCCGCCCGTGATGAATCTGACAGCATTGTCAACTGCGGCATTGTGCTCTTCACGACTGATTTTTCCCACACAGGGTGCATTACATATTTTTATATGATAGTTAAGGCACGGACGCCCTTTTTTATTTATATCACGTGGAAAAACTTTTCCGCAGGAGGGAAGTCTGAATATTTTCTGTGCCTCTGAAACTGACTTTGAAACACAATCCGAGCTTGTGTAAGGACCGAGATATTTTGCTCCGTCATCAAGCTTCTGTTTTTCGCTTGAAAGATTTTTCCAGTCAGTATCGAGGATTTTTATATAGTGATATCCTTTATCATCTTTAAGAAGGATATTATATTTAGGTGTGTGCTGTTTTATGAGGCTGCATTCAAGCACAAGAGCCTCAAATTCGGTGCTTACAACAATAAAATCAAAATCATCAACATTTTCTACCATTTTACGCACTTTAACGGGATGCTTATTCTGTGAGCCAAAGTACTGGCTGACTCTGTTTTTGAGTTTTTTTGCTTTACCGATGTAGATTATTTTTCCCGCTTTGTCTTTCATTATATAAACACCGGGGTCGAGAGGCAATTTCATAGCTTTGCTTCTTAGCTGACTGATTTTGTTGTTCATCTTCACACCGCCTTTACAGAAAAAGTAAAAAACGGCATACCGTCAGGCATACCGTTGTGTTTTGTCTTTGTTATTATTCGGAGAAACCGGATTCAACAAGCTTTGCAAGAGCATCAACTGCTTCCTGCTCATCTGTGCCGCCTGCAATGATTCTTATCTGAGTGCCGCCCATAATACCGAGGGAAAGGACACCTAAAAGGCTCTTTGCGTTTGCTCTGCGTTCTTCTTTTTCAACCCAGATTGATGACTTGAATTCGTTTGCTTTCTGAATAAAGAATGTAGCAGGACGAGCGTGAAGTCCTACCTGATTCTCAACAACTACATCTTTAACACACATAAGGCGAATACTCCCTATCTATAGATTTTAATTTTCACAATACATATTATACCACAAATCTCGGTTTCGTCAATTGGTTAATAGGTACTATTTTAGCTAAAACCAAAACTTCGGATAGTCTAATAAAGCTTTGAAATTTAAGCTTTCAAACTTTGTGCAAATTGACAAGGTTTTTGACTGTGATTTATTGAAACAGACTAAAAAAGAAGCCTTGTTTTTACAAGTATTGCCAAATTTATAAACAATATGGCAAATTGATTATTTTTCAAGCAGATCAGGACGTTTTTCTTTTGTGCGTTTTAACGATTGTTCTGTGCGCCATTTTTCTATGTTTGCGTGGTGCCCCGAAAGAAGAACATCAGGCACTTTCATGCCGTTCCATTCTGCAGGTTTTGTGTACTGCGGATATTCGAGCAGTCCGTTATAGTGACTTTCTTTTTCCATTGCTTCATCATTGGCAAGTACACCGGGAAGCATTCTTGCAACGGAGTCTGTCAGCACAAGGGCAGGAAGCTCACCGCCTGTGAGTACATAGTCACCGATGGAAATTTCTTCATCAACGATTGATTCAATTACTCTTTCGTCAACACCTTCGTAGTGGCCGCAGAGAATAGCAATGTTATCAAGTTTTGCAAGTTCTTTTACCTTTTCCTGTGTCAGTACTTTGCCCTGAGGTGACATATATATAAGGTAAGGCTTTGTGTCCAGCTCTTCACAAAGCGACATATAACAATCGTAAATGGGCTGAGCCATCATAAGCATACCCATTCCGCCACCGTAAGGAGTGTCGTCAACATTATGGTGCTTGTTTGCCGCATAATCACGGATATTGCGTGAATGGATATCGATAAGCCCTTTTGCCACAGATCGGCCTATTATGCTTTCTGAATATACATTTTCGCACATTTCGGGGAAGAGTGTGAGTATATCAATCCTCATCTTTATCACCGTTGACTTCTTCGTCAAAAATACCTCTGAGCGGTTTTATGAACACGCTTTCATTTTCCACATCAACCTTTATAACAACATCTTTGATTGCGGGAATAATGTATTCCTTACCGTCTTTTTCTATATACCAGATATCGTTTGCACCTGTCTGAGCAACATCTGTAAGTGTTCCGTAAATGATTTCTGAATTGTCTGAATCATAAACATTACAGCCGATAAGGTCCTGAATAAACCAGTCGCCTTTTTTCAGCTTTGCATCTGCTCTGTTCATATATAATGTTTTATTTCTGAGCTTCTGTGCGGCTTCAACTGTGTCTGTACCCTCAATTTTAAGAATAACAACATTGCCGTGAGGTCTGCATGCAATAACTTTTACGGGTATAGTGCCGTTGCTGTCAAAATAAAGTGTTTTGAATTTTTTCATAAATTCGGGGGAATCGCACCAAGGATTTACACGGAGTTCACCTTTAACACCGTGGGTTGATACAATCTGCCCGATTTCGAGATATTGTTTGAGCATAAATTTCCGTTCCTTTATACAGACTGCTGAATTATTTTTCCAACTGTCCGATTATATAATCTCCCACCATCTTAGCGCTTGATGCATTCTGAATGGTGTGAATCATATTTTTGACTTTTGTTCTTTCTTCCTTTGCTATATCGTTGCAGGATTTTACATTTCTGAGGAATGTGATAAGTTCATCTGTATTACAGATATATTCGCCTTTGAGTATATCAAGCGGATTTTTGTAAACAAAACCTCTTTTTGCGATGTATTCATTAATATCACCGATTGTAAGTCCCATAGGTTTGTCTGTAAGCAGATAATCATAATATACAGAAGAGTAGTCTGTTATCATTGCATCGCATCTGCCGAGGAGTTCATAAAGCTGAATACCTTTTTCTTTAAGGTCATTATCGCTGATTATAAAGAAGTTTGAAAGGCTTGATTCTTTCATTGCTGAAAGATCCTGCACGGGGTGGGGTTTGAGAATGACAAGGCAATTGTTTTCTCTGAGGAAATCGTTTACCTTTTTCATTTCTTCCGCAGTTTCGATAGCGGGAATGCCCGTGCCGCATCTTTCCATTTCAAAATTCTGTGCAGCTTTGTTTTTTGCCGCAGTTGCACGCTGACGGTATGTGGGAAGCCAGAAAATTACTTTATCATAATTTTCAAAGCCGAATTTTTCAAGAGAATTGTTTTCTGTAAGAAGAAGGTCATTACGGGGGAATCCCATAAAAATCATCTTGTCTTTTTCAACTCTTGCGTCAGAGCTGAAATTGTCTGCAAAAAATTCAGAAACACAAAGCGCAGCAGTACAGTCATTTTTGATACAGTATGTGCCGTTTGATGCTTTAAGGGGCATACCGTGCTGAAGCCAGAGAGAAACTTTATTTCTTCCGTGCATACCGAGAAGCTTATTACTGTAAACAAGAGCTTTTGCTGTTGAGATGTAATAAATTGTCTTCAGCTTTTCAAAAAATGATTTTGCAGTTTTTGTATGGTTTATAAACTTTGTGTTTTTGTAATCTGCTTTATTGTATTTTGAAGCATCATTTGTCAGCCATACAAATTCATACTTTGAATTGATACCTTTTTCAAGCAGGTATTTATAAACGGGGTATGTGTTGCAGGTAAGCTCGGGATTGCTTTCAAAAATAATTCTTTTTTTTGTGGGTAAAACCGCAAAGATGTCAAAGAGCATATCAAAGAAGAAATCTTTAACAGCTTCAGGCACACCTGAACTTGATTTTTTTTCAAAAAATTCAATGTACTTTGCGTAAAAGTCGGGCGCTATACTTATAACCGTTCCTACAAGAATGATTTTTTTGTAGAAGCTGTTCACTTTGAAAACAGAAGGAGAGTGCTTCAGGAATAATTTTATGAAGTTTATGATTTTTGTTCTGTTTTCACCGTAGTAATAACCGTGTTTGACACAGTTTGTAAAATTGACAATTGCTGCATCAAGGGCAAAAACTGCAGTTTTGCCGATAAGATGATTAAGTTTCTTGTCAAGATAAAAATTTACTCTGTCTGCATATGCCTGTTCTCTTCCGAGATTCTTGGGTGAAAATGCAGTACCTGTTATGCCTGCAGAATGTCTGATATAAAGGTAATATTTCTTTTCAGAAGTAACTATTTTTTTGCAGTTATAAATAATTTCGTGAATTCTTGCATGGTCTTCGTGAATTCTGCCTTCAGGGAATCTTACACCGTCAAAAACTTCTTTTTTGTAAACGTTATGAGTTGTATGACAATAGTAACCTGCATTTGGCTCGTTGAGTTTCTGAAGATATTCATCTCTTGTGAGAACTTCATCTTTGACAAGCATTTGCTGGTTGTATTCTTCGATGGGGTTAAGATTTTCATCAACGTGAAGAATGTTGCCGCAGGACATATCTGCATCATTTTTTATAAGATTGTCAAGCAGTTCTTCAAGTGTTTCTGGAATGATGATGTCGTCACTATCCACACAAAAAATATACTCGCCCTTTACTTGCGAAAGAGCGGTATTTCTTGCTGCAGATACACCTGCATTTTTCTTATGAATTACTTTGAAACGGGAATCTGATTGTGCCCATTTATCACATATCTGACCGCTTGAATCTGTTGAACCATCATTAACCATAATAACTTCAAAATCAGAATATGTCTGATTCCGGATACTTTCAAGAGTCTTATCAAGATATTTTTCCACGTTGTAAACGGGCATTATGATACTTATCATACCGATTCTCCTTGGTGGTGTTTACTGATTCCAGAGTTTTTTTCTTTTGCTGTTACGGATGAAGAAGTAGACTGCACTTATGCTGCCGATAACAATTATTGATATGCAGAAAGTGTCTATCCAGTCGAATGATGATGTTTCTGCACCTTCTTCAGCAGAAATGATTTTGAGGTCAGTCCACAGTGTGCTCTGAAGCATCTGTGTTTTCTGTGAAAGGTTTATATAAACATCTGTATTTTTTTTGAGAAAATCCTGTAATGGGTAAACAAGTTCGTTGCCTGTAATTTCAGGGTCAAGAAGTTTCTGAGCTTCTGTGTTTGGTGTTGCATAGCCTACTGTTTCCGCATTCATAGCAGCAATTTTGGGTTCGCACATAAAGTTGATGAAAAGCTCAGCTTCCTTTTTGTGTTCTGATGTTTTGAGTACGCACATTGAGTCTACAAACATATTTGTGCCTTCTGAAGGGATGTAGAATTTGATGTCAGTATTTGTTTCCTGCATCATAAGTGCGTCACCTGCATAGTAAGGAGCAATCCAGGCTTCGCCTGCTTCCATTTTGTCAAAAATTGCGTCCATAACGTATGCCTGAACAATAGGTTTCTGTTCGCTGAGAGCTTTTGCAGCAGCCTGCCACTCATCAGGATTTTCTGTATTCATTGAATAACCAAGTCTTGTGAGTGAAATTCCGAATGAGTCACGGGGATTGTCAAACATCAGAATTTTGCCTGCATATTTTTCATTCCAGAGAAGATCAAGACTCTGATTCTTTACATCTTCTTCAGCAACATAAGCAGCATTGTAGATAACAACAACTGTACCCCAAAAGTAGGGAACAGAATATTTATTTTCGGGGTCGCTTGAAAGATTTTTGTAAGCATCACCGATATAGCTGTAGTTTGGAATGTTGCTGAAATCAAGTTCTGCAAGCATATCTTCATTTATAAGCTTGCTTATCATATATTCTGAGGGAATTACAATGTCATAAGATGCAGCACCTGAAACGATTTTTGAATACATCGCTTCATTGCTGTCAAATGTTGTGTAATTTACATCGATGTGAGGATATTTTTCCTCAAACATATCGATTGTTTCCTGCTCAATGTATTCACCCCAGTTATACACATTGAGTACGATTGTTTCTTCTGCCGCTGCCACTACTGAAAGCACAGAAAACATAATGATAACACTAATGAGAAGAGAGAAAACTTTTTTCATTTTTTTGCTCCCTTCTTTTTTGAATCATCACGCATCTGCTTGAGATTTACAGATACAAGAAGAATAAGTATTGTAACAAAAAGCAGAGTGGATAGTGCGTTGATTTTGGGGGAGTAAGGCTTCTTTGTCATTGAGAAGATTGTAACAGACAATGTCTGTACTGTGCTTCCTGAGTTGAAGTAACTGATGATGAAGTCATCAAGTGAAAGTGTGAAAGCCATAATAAAACCTGTAACGATACCGGGTTTTATCTGAGGAATAACAACCTTGAGGAATGCCTTTGCGGGAGGACAGCCCAGGTCGAGAGCCGCATTGTAAATATTGTTGTCCATACCTCTGATTTTGGGCAGTACTTCAAGTGTTACATAGGGTATACAGAATGTGATGTGAGAAATAAGAAGTGTTCCGAAACCCATTTCCATTGAATTTGATTTTGAAATGATGAAAACAAAAAGAATCATCATTGAAACTGCAGTAACAATTTCAGGGTTGACCATAGGAATATTGTTGACTGACAGATAAACTCTTTTCTTTATTCCCTTCATTGAGTTGATGCCAACTGCCGCAAGAGTGCCGATAACAGTTGAAATAACTGCAGCGAGGACTGCAATAATAAGTGAAACATAAAGCGATTTCATAATTACCGCATCGCTGAAAAGCTCTTTGTACCATTGAAGAGAAAAGCCTTCAAATACGCTTCGGCTTTTTATGCCGTTGAATGAATAGACAATCATAACGACAATGGGAGCATAAAGGAATGAGAAAACAAGGAAGTTGTAGAATCTTGATACGTGTTTCAAAATAATCCACCTCCGCTTGTTTTTGCGTCCTTATCAAAGCGGTTCATAACTCCCATTGAAATGAGAATAAGCACCATAAGAACAAGAGAAAGTGCCGCACCGACATTATAGTTGACTTCACCGGTATTGCCGAGGAAGTAGTTTTCAATAATGTCACCGATGAGGTAAGTCATACCGCCACCGAGAAGTTTTGAAATGATGAATGTACTTACAGCGGGAACAAAAACCATTGTGATGCCTGAAATGATACCTGGCACACTCTGGGGAAGAAGAACTTTTGTAAAGATATTCAGACCGTTTGCGCCAAGGTCTCTTGCTGCTTCAATAATGCTGTGATCAATTTTTGTGAGCACGGTGTAAATGGGAAGAATCATATAGGGCAGGAAGTTATAAACCATACCTAGTACGATAGCACCGTTTGTGTTGATCATTGCAAAACCTTCAAATTCATAACCGAAAAGGCTGAGAAAACCTTTAAGAAGAGTGTTTATGAGACCTGTGTCTTCAAGAATTGTCATCCATGCGTAAGTTCTGATAAGGAAATTCATCCACATTGGTAACATAACAAGCAACACCATCGTCTGCTGATGGCGTGCTTTCATTCTCGATATGCTGTAAGCCAGGGGATACGCAAGAATCAGACATATAACCGTTGCCACAAGAGCCAGCTCAATAGAAACGATATAAGTACTTCTGTATTCCCAGATGCTTGAAATATTTGCAAGTGTGAAGCTTCCGTCTGCACCTGTGAATGCATAGTAAAGCACAAGTGCAATGGGTATGATGATGAAAATTGCCATCCATACCGAGAAGGGAGCTGTCATTATATTCTGGAGGCTCTTTGATTTTTTATTCATCGTCAGCGTCCTCCGCGTCAGCATTTACATCGGAAAGTTCATCAAACTCTTCGCTGAAACTGCTGAAATCACCGTAAAGACCGCTGTATTCGCTCTTTTTCATAATGTGGATAGCATCAGGCTCAATAAAAAGACCGATGTTGTCACCCACAAACTGCTCGTCTGTTGACTGAATCATCCATTTGAAACCACCGATATCAACAATGATTTCAAAATGAACACCCTTGAATGTGACAGATGTAACTTTTCCCTTGAGCATACCTTCATCAAAAGGTACAACATCAACGTCTTCGGGACGTACAACAACGTCAACAGGTTCATTCTTGCCGAATCCCTTATCAAGGCACTTGAATGTTGCACCTGAGAATTCGCAGACGAAGTCATCTTTCATAACACCGTCAACAATATTACTTTCACCTATGAAGTCCGCAACAAAAGCATTCACGGGTTCATTGTAAATATCAATGGGAGTGCCTATCTGCTGAATCACACCGTTATTCATAATAACAATCTTGTCTGACATGGAAAGAGGTTCTTCCTGATCGTCTGTGACATAGATGAATGTGATGCCGAGTCTCTGCTGTATATTTTTCAGTTCGGTCTGCATATCTTTAGGCAATTTAAGGTCAAGCGCACCGAGAGGCTCGTCAAGAAGAAGAACACGGGGTTTTACTGCAAGTGCACGAGCAATTGCCACACGCTGCTGCTGACCGCCTGAGAGAGTGTTGATATCTCTTGTTTCAAAACCTTTGAGGTTTACAAGAGAAAGCATCTCTGTGACAGTCTTTTTGATTTCGTCATCTTTTTTCTTCTGTATTCTCAGACCGAATGCAATGTTCTCAAAAACATTGAGGTGTGTAAAAAGTGCATAACGCTGAAAAATGGTGTTTACCTGACGCTTATGTGCAGGAACACCATTGATTAACTTGCCGTCGAAAATAACGTCACCGCTGTCGGGCTGAAGAAAGCCTGCAATGATTCGGAGCGTGGTAGTTTTACCGCAGCCTGAAGGCCCCAGCAAAGTAAGAAACTCCTTATCCTCGATGGTAAGATCCATATCTTTCAATATCTGTTCTCCGTCAAAAGCCACGGAGATTTTCTTCAGGTCAATAATGTTGTTTGCCAATTATGCAACCCCTCTCACAAATTGATGCATAATACACGATTATGTATATAGTCAATATAATATTTTTTTTTATAAAAGTCAACAATTTTCGAAAAATTTACCCTGCTTTGAATAAGAATATTTTTTCACGTATAATGTCATTTTTTACAGCCTGATTATGCAATTTTCAGGAATTATAAACTGTCCTCCAGATTCAGACATTTTTTTCGTCACAAAAAGGTTATGATAAGTAAAAAAATCATTAACGGAGGGTAAAATATGGTCTTGTTCAAGACTGAAAAAGATATTCTGACAGCATATCTTTCGGGCGATATCGACCATCACACAACGGTTGAAATCCGCAATATGATTGATGAAGAAATGCAGAGATTTATGCCGAATGAACTCAGACTTGATTTTTCATCGGTACGATTTATGGATTCATCAGGAGTCGGACTTGTTATGGGCAGATACAAAGCTGCACTTGTTTACGGCTGTAAAGTTACTGTAACTGCAATGCCGCCGAGAATTGAAAAAATTATGCGTATGTCTGCATTGGGAAAAATAATAACTTTTGAAAAAGGATGAAATTATGAAAAAACTGAATGAAATGAAACTGGTTGTAGATTCAAAATCGGTAAACGAAAGTTTTTGCAGAGTCACCGTGGCATCATTTGCATCTCAGCTTGACCCTACGGTAGAGGATCTTTCTGATATAAAAACTGCCGTAAGTGAAGCTGTTACAAACTGTATTGTACACGCATATGCGGTGTCGGGAGGCAAAATTTACATAACCGCTGCCCTTTATCCCGATAATATGCTGTGCGTCAGAATCCGTGACAGAGGTATAGGAATTGCCGATGTCTCAAAAGCACGTGAGCCGCTTTTTACAACGGGCGGTGATGACAGAAGCGGTCTCGGCTTTTCTGTAATGGAGTGTTTTTCAGACAAACTGACAGTAACTTCAAAAGAGGGAAAAGGCACAACGGTTACGATTTATAAGAAAATTCGGGGAAGGATTTCAGATGAGCCGTAACATAGCAGAGCGAAATGTTCTTGTTGAAAACAATATGGGACTTGTTCACGCCTGTGCCAACAGATTCAGAGGCAGAGGCGTGGATTATGAAGACCTTGTACAGTCAGGATGTATCGGTCTTCTCAAGGCGGCAGAGGGATTTGATGAAACAAGAGGTTTTATGTTTTCAACCTATGCCGTACCTGCAATAATCGGTGAAATAAAGCGGATTTTCCGTGACGGAGGTGCAATCAAAGTAGGAAGGAGTGACAAAGAAAAAGCTCGTAATCTTATGACTCTGAGGGAAGAAATGATAAAAGAATCAGGCAGAGAGCCTGCAATCAGCGAGTTGGCTGAAAGAGCAGGTCTTGAGGTTGCCGAAACATCACAATTGCTTTGTGCGGTACTTCCCGTATTGTCTTTGACAGTCGATGACGAAAGCGGAGAATGCTCTGAGCTTGATGTTACTATCGGTGACACAACAGAAGAAATGGGTGACAGTATTGCCCTTAAAGCTGCAGTTGAAAAATTACCCGATAATGACAGAAAAATCGTGGAATTCCGCTACTTTCAGGGGCTTACACAGACCGTTACTGCAAAAAAACTCGGTATGACTCAGGTTCAGGTTTCAAGACGAGAAAAGGTGATTCTGAAAGAGCTGAGAAAGAAACTTGGCTAATGAATTCTGCAAAAAAACGCAGACACCAATGTGTCTGCGTTTTTTTCTGTGTATATTGTGATTACTTCTTTTCGGGAGTAACATCTTCGTCAGCAAACTTGAGGATTGTTGACATAATGATGTCATAACTTGCTTCGATTGCTTCGGGAACAAGTCTGTCATAGCTGTCACGTCTGTTATGATAATAATCAGCGGGAGCGGGATCCATAGCAGCAAGACAAGTTGCTGTGATACCTGCCTGTGTGAATGCAGCAGCGTCTGATGAACCGAAGAATACGTTTGCGAATTCAAGGTCTGTGTGACCTGCTTCAATAGCAGCATCCATAACAAGGTTGCAGAAATCCTGGTCGTGCTTAACTGTACCTGTCATATCTCTTGAGTAAACATTGAGGTATTCAAGGTCGCAGAGTGTATCAACACAGAGAACTGCTGTTTCAACGCCTGATTCCATATATTCTTTGTAGTGGTCTTTTGCAAACTGCTTTGCACCGCGGAGACCTGCTTCTTCACCGTCTGTGATCATTGCAACGATTTCTGTATTTTTGAAGTTGATACCTGCTTCGTCAAGCATCTTGAGAGCTGCAGCAGCTGCAAGAGTACCTGTGAGGTTATCGTTAGCACCGGGAACAAGATTCTTGAAGTTTACAAATGCAAACAGAGTAAGCATATTGAGGATTGTGAAGAAGTGGAAGGGGAATGAGTACTTGTCAAGCACCTTAGCAAACTTTGAGTTGCTGCCTGTTGCTGTTGTGATTGCTGTAACAGTACTGAGAACTGCTGATGCAATACCTGTAACGATTGAACCTGCCATAATGGGAGTCATACCCTTACCCTTGCCGTAATATGTGTGTCTCCACTCATATGCAGAGTCGATATGACCGTTGATAACAAGTCTCTTCTTTGTTTCTTCTGTTGCCTTTCTTGTAGCAATAAGGTTTTTACCGGTAACCTTCTTGAAGAAAGGATCACAGAATTCTTTGTAAAGAAGGAATTCCATTGCTGTAACTGTAAGACCTGCAATAGCTGTTCCGCCTACGATTGCATGGGGAAGTGATTTGCACTTTGCAAGTTTGCCGAGCTTACCGAGCTTTTCGGGTTTTACATACTTGAGCACACCGCCTGCTGCGATAGCCCCGATGATTGAAGCACTTACGCCTTTTGTGAATGCAAGGAAAGCCTTGGGGGCCATCTTATATTCTTCGTAATGTGTTTCATCGCAATATTTTTCAAGGTCTTTACGGAGCATTTCCTGAGCTTCGAAACATTCTTTGCTGCCGGGTTCTCTGCCGCCGACCTTTTTGATGATTTCAGTAATTTTTTCTACGGAGTAATCAACATTGTCTTTAATGATTTTTTTGTCAAAATCAGCAAATTTCATTTTAAGTCTCCTTTATATTTTTTTCATTGAAAAATTTCAATTTATTGTATAAATTATATTTACAAATTAATAATTAGTCAATAAAAAGGACATAATTTTTAACTTCTTTTTACAGCTTGTTCATAATTTCATAACAGAATGTTATAAAAATCCACAAAATCTGAAATGTTGTAATATGATAAATTTTTCATAAAAAAACAGGATTACGGTGCCTTGGCACAGATAATCCTGTAAGTGTTTTTTTACTGTATTTCAGCGTCTATTTCTTCGGGAATTGAGAATTCCGGAGCTTTGCCTTTTTCCATTCTGCAGGTTATGAAACCGAATGGTGTAGGAATTTCTGCAACTGCATTTTCAAGTCCGAGAAGAGAGGGTGAAAGTTTGATTTTTCTGTATCCTGCTTCGTCAATTGACAGCCCTGTGAGTGCTTTTGTCAGTGAATACAAAGGTGTACCTCCCCAGGCATGGCTGTGGTCAAATTTGTATGTCGGTTCAGGTGCAACAAAGCCCTCTGCAAGACCTTTTGAACACTCTTTTACAGATGATTTCCAACGTTCAATAACGGGGATTGTGTATTTGTCTCTCAGACCGTTATCGCAGATTGCTTCAAGCAAATAATGCATAAAATACGGCTGTACATCACCCTTTATTTCATCTGTCATAACTTTTTCAATAAGCATTTTTGCGGTGTCTTTGCCGCAGATTCCCGTGTATGCCGCAAGAATGTTTGACTGCTTGAGATAATATCTTTTTTCAATGTTCTGAGGCATCCATTCTCCGAGTAATTTTTCATCTGTGGGAGTGTTGAGACCTTCAAAAAACATACCTTTTTCAGAATCAAAAAGCAATGTGTTTACAGCTGTTTTTAGTGATTCTTTCAGCTGTGCGAATTTTTCACTTCTTTCGTCGTCTGACAGAATCGAATAGATACGTACGGCATAACCAATAGCCATATAGAAGAATATATTCAGCACTGTCTGACCGAGACATTTCGGAGGATGATGCATTGTGATTCCGTCAATATAAATCCAGTCAACAAACATATAATCGGGAGGATTTTCAATGAGTCCGTTGTCACCGATATATGTAAGGAATCTGTCCATAAGCATATCGAGTGCATCACGGCATTTTTCAAGGAGACTGAAATTTCCGCTTATCATATATGTGTCATACAGCATTCTGACCCAGATGAGGCTGTAGGTTGTGTGAAAAATACGGCCGTCGTTATGTCTTAAAAGTTCAGCTGTTCTGAGAATGTCAAATTCAGCAAGACGCATATCACCAAATGAAACCGAAGTCATAAGGCTTTCTATGTAATAATCACCCGTGCAGGCAAGAGGCTCGCAATGACGGGGACTATCAAGATGATGAGTCTGACGGCAGTATCTGAGTGTGTGTTCACAGACTTTGAGAATATCGTTTATTTCATTGTCACTTGTTACGGTGCGTGCAACAGATGTAACGGGGTAGCAGGTTGTGATAAATCCTATTTTTACTGATGATTCTGTGTCTGATTCATTTTTAAGGTGCACAAGAATATTTCCTGCACTGTGCATATAAAAACTTCTGTAATCACTATTTTCTGCAAGTTTTACTTTTTCAATATGGTTGTTTTCTTCATCAATTTCTCTGAATTTAAGCTCTGCGGTAACAAGAGAATCCGTTTTTGCGGAAATGTGAAGAAAACCTGCATAAATCATATCGAGTGTAAGCTCTTTTTCAGTTTCTTCACCGGGTGCAAGAGTGATATTTCCTGTAATAATCTCATTTTCGGTACGGGGAGGAATGGGAGCTGTTTCGCAATTCCAGATATCCGCGATGATTTCTGCATTTACGTAATCATCGGGAGTAATTGTGCCGTCAAAAAACAGCGGAGCGCTGTAAGCTGAATTTTTTCTCACTTTCCAGCTTTCGTCAGTTGAAATGTGTTCTGTCGTGCCGTCTTCAAAAACAACATCTGCATCAAGCATAAAACCGCCGTGACCTTTTGAGTAGTCGCAGATAAGCACGGGGCACATTTTTACTCTCGCAAAAAATCTGAGTGCTTGTTTGTCAGTTTTGTATTCAGTTTCTGTAGCATAATACCATTCACGGGGTTTTCCGTTGCCGAGAAAATCACCGCCCACAACAGCAGGACCGGTTGCAATGATTTCATTGTTGCAGAAAAGCTGAAATTCTGTATCTGCGCTGAAACGGAGCTTAACAGATGTAATTTTTTTGCCGAAATCATAAGTCTTTGTAAATTCTGCAACAGTAAATGAGTCTTCAGCATTGCCGCTGAATGCATCATAGCGTGTTGTCTGATTGTCGGGATATACTGAAACAGGAAGCCATATCCATTTGTCTGCCATGATTTATCACTCCTGAAAATTGTGATGTCAGGCTGATTATAACATATAAGAAATTTACAGTCAAATTATGTTTTATGAAATTTTTATATCTTCTTAAAATAGGTTGACCTTTTATGAATAAAAGAGTATAATCTTTCGCATAGAAAATTAAAAGAAGGAAGTCTTTATAATGACAAATGTATTTGCTCAGATTATTTCAAAGTTTCTGACTTCACTTATCAGTGTTGCTTTCGTTTTTCAGGGAATGAAAAGCGGCACAACAGGAACAGAAATAAAAACTCCCGATGATTTCACACCTGTTCTTCGTTTTATCGCTTGTTCAGATATTCATCTGAGCGGTGAGGAAGACCAGAAAAATGCTCAAAGATTCAGAGAACTTATTGCAGATATGTATGCCTACAGCGAGACTCAGGAATATAAGAATCTTGATGCAATTATGGTTGCAGGTGACTTCACAGGCGGCGGTGCGGAAGTACAGTATCAGATGTACAATAAGATTCTTGCCGAATGCGTAAAAGAATCAACTCAGGTTCTCACGGTTCTCGGCAATCACGAATTCATTGATTACCGTGATGTTGAT
>JAZUCO010000157.1:0-2332 GCA_045639185.1 Acutalibacteraceae bacterium | reverse complement strand
CCCGTACACCGTCAATATAAAGAAATCCATCAGCATCGGCGGAAAGCACTTTTGCATCGCTGAAATCGGGTGTTTCCTCAGCTGCAAAAGCAAAGGGCATTGTTGTTACAATCATTAAGATTGCAAGGATGATTGATAAAGTTTTTTTCATTGTTTTTTCTCCTTTCGGGGATAAAATTAAATACAAAAACCGCCCAAGCCCGTAAAAACATACGAACCTTGAACGGTTAATTACAAAATATTAAATTGCACACGAAAAAGGGCAGAGTTATCTCTGTCTGTCTGCCTGTCTGATAGATTGTCGCAAACTTCATAAAGACTGTCAACCTTTCCGAATGACTTTATTTTATTATATAGCGAATAAATGAATTTGTAAATACATTTATAAAAAAAAGGATGTCTGATAGTGATGACATCCTTTAGATTTTATAATGAATCAATATAATCACAAGCGGCAAGAGCAGCGACAGCACCATCTGCACAAGCTGTTGCGACCTGACGGATTCTCTTTTTGCGACAGTCACCTGCAACAAAAATACCGTTTGTCTGTGTTGTACAGCTTTCGTCAGCATCTGCATACCCGTAAGAATCGAGACCGATAACATTGCTGAAAGGTGCATTCTGAGGAATGAGACCTATTGCCACGAACATACCGTTTACATCAATTTTTCTGTCTTCTCCGTTTGCAGTTTTTGTGATAACGATGCTTTCAAGCTCCTCTACACCGTTTACAGCTTTAACAACTGCTCCGGTGATGATTTCTACATTCTCTTTTGCATAAAGCTGATCTGCAAGTTTCTTTTCACCTGTAAGATAATCAAGATTCTGCACAACATAGACCTTTGATGCAACGTCTGAAAGAAGAATAGCTTCCTGAAGTGCCGAATTACCGCCACCGATAACAGCAACTTCCTGATCTTTGAAAAATGCACCGTCACAGACAGCACAGAATGAAATACCGTTACCGATAAGATTCTCTTCATTCTCAATACCGAGAAGTCTGTGCTTTGCACCTGTTGCGATGATAACTGATTTTGCTTCAAAATCACCGTCTTCTGTGACAACAGTTTTCACATCACCGTCTCTGATTGAAAAAACTTCTGTAGGTTCAATCTCTGCACCGAGTTCAAGTGCCTGCTCAACAAGCTTTTCTGCGAACTCATTACCTGTTACGCTGACAAAACCTGGAATATTCTCTACCTTAGGTGAATATGTGATCTGACCGCCGAAACTGCCCTTTTCAAGGACTAAAACACTTTTATTTGCTCTGAGAGCATATATGGCGGCGGTAAGCCCCGCAGGGCCACCGCCGATGATAATAATATCGTACATTAATAATCCCTCTTATGCATTAAGGAATTTCTTGATGTCTGAAACGCCTGCATATTTTTCAAATGCACCGTCTTTTACAACAACAAGTGTGGGAGCCTGCTTAACACCGAACTGTTCAACAAGATCCGCATATTCATTAGAAAGAAGCTTTTCATACTTGAAGCCGTTCTTATCAAGAACAGAGCAAGCTATCTTACAGTTGGGACATGTTGCTGTTGTGAAAAGGTATGCAGCATCTTCTGATTCAACAGCACATACAGTTTCTGCAGCTTCCTTGATTTCCTGAGCTACGCCGTCTTTCTTAAGAACTGATGTCTCGATGTTGTAAACTTTTCTGTCCTTATATTCCTGACTCTTACCGTCATTCCAGTTCTGAACGGGACGGTAGTAACCTGTAATACGGCTGTAAACTTCTGTTTTTGCACCGCATTCGGGACATTCGTAAACTTCACCTGTGATATAACCATGATTCTTACATACTGAGTATGTGGGAGAAAGAGTGTAGTAAGGAAGTTTGTAGTTCTCAGCAATCTTCTTAACAAGGTTTGCAGCTGCCTTCCAATCAGGAAGCTTTTCACCGAGGAATGCGTGGAAAACAGTACCTGAAGTATATCTTGTCTGAAGCTCGTCCTGAATATCGAGAGCTGAGAAGATATCGTCTGTGTAACCAACGGGAAGATGTGAGCTGTTTGTATAGTAATGAGTGCCGTTTGAGTACTCATTTGCTGTAATGATATCAGGATAATGCTTAACGTCGTGCTTTGCAAGTCTGTATGAAGTTGACTCTGCGGGAGTTGCTTCAAGGTTGTAAAGATCGCCGTATTCAACCTGATAATCAGAAAGTCTTTCGCGCATATGGTCAAGAACCTGCTTTGTGAATTCCTGAGTTTCAACATTTGTAAGGTCTTTCTTGAGCCACTTTGCATTGAGACCTACTTCGTTCATACCAACAAGGCCGATGGTTGAGAAATGGTTATTGAATGTGCCGAGATATCTCTTT
>JAZUCO010000156.1:0-2401 GCA_045639185.1 Acutalibacteraceae bacterium | reverse complement strand
AATTACCTCGGGACGTGAAACCTGCATTTCATAACCCTGTCTTCTCATTGTTTCAATGAGGATTGAAAGGTGCAATTCACCTCTGCCCGATACCTTGAAAGTATCTGTTGAATCCGTTTCCTCAACACGCATACTTACGTTGGTCTGTACCTCTTTGAAAAGGCGGTCACGGATATTTCTTGATGTAACAAACTTACCCTCTCTGCCCGAGAAAGGACTGTCATTTACGATAAAATTCATCGAAATTGTGGGCTCGTCTATCTTTACGAATGGCAACGGGTCAATGTGATCGGGAGCACAGATTGTTTCACCTATGCTGATTCCCTCAATACCCGAAACGCAGATAAGGTCGCCCATCTTTGCTTCTTCAACTTCAACTCTGCGGAGACCCTCAAACTGATAAAGTCTTGAAACTTTAACGTTTTCGGTAGAGCCGTCCTGTTTGCAGAGTACGACCGACTGACCTCTTTTGACTTGTCCTCTTTCAACTCTGCCGACACCGATTCTGCCAACATAATCATCATAATCAAGGCTTGAGAAAAGTATCTGAAGCGGTCCGTCAATGTCACCCTCGGGAGCTTCGATTTCTTCCAATATCTTATCAAGAAGCGGACGCATATCGCCCTCTCTTACGTCGGGGTCAAGTGAAGAATAACCGTCTCTTGCCGAAGCATAGACTACGGGGAATTCTATCTGATCATCGTCTGCACCGAGGTCTATAAATAAGTCGAGTGTTTCGTCGATAACCTCCTCGGGTCTTGCACCGGGACGGTCGATTTTATTAACAACTACCAATACTTTTTTCTTAAGACCCAACGCTTTTTTAAGAACAAAACGTGTCTGGGGCATACAACCCTCAAATGCGTCAACCAAAAGCAAAACACCGTCAACCATAGTGAGAATACGCTCAACCTCTCCGCCGAAATCGGCATGACCGGGTGTGTCAACGATGTTGATTTTTGTATCCTTGTAGTGAATAGAGGTGTTCTTTGAAAGGATAGTAATTCCTCTTTCTCTTTCAAGGTCGTTTGAGTCCATAACTCTGTCAGCCACCTGCTCGTTTGAACGGAATGTACCGCTCTGCTTGAGCATTTCGTCAACCAATGTAGTTTTACCGTGGTCAACGTGAGCTATGATTGCGATGTTTCTGATGTCATTTCTGAGTTCCAAGTTTTCACCTTCATTTTTTAATCGTCCGTACTTTGTTCTGAAAAGAACTTTTATGCACGAAATTTTTTCATATAGCAAAAGAGAAATTTGCTAAGCTTGAAATTTCCCTTTTATAATCGGGTGAGGGCAGAGCCCTCACGAAATTATTCATTATTCACTAATCTCTTACTGTTCATCTCTGAACGGTGCGGGGATGAGTTCATCGGCAGCTTTTTCGTCTGCAATAATTTCTTCTTTGATGCGGAAGATGCAGTCGGTCAGTTCTGCTTTACCTTTTGCGATGTCCTTTGCCATAGCATTACACGACGGTGCACCGCACGTACCGCAGTCAAGACCCGGTAACAATGCTCTTATTTCATAAACTTTTGTCATAAGTTCCATTGCGTCAAAGACGTTGTCCGCAAGCTTGAGTGAATGTGTTGCCGTAAGCGGTTTTTCCCACATTAAACTGTCGGGGATTTCGTCTGTTTCGAGTCTGTTCTTTGAAACGGGAAGATATTTTCTGAGTCTTTGAATTCTTGCCTTTGCCACATAGGCATTTTCAACCGTCAACGGACCGCCGACACAACCGCCGGGACAAGCGTTCAACTCAACAAATTCAAGGTCGGGGAGTTTTTCGTTTTCAATCTCCGCAAGAACCTGCATTACATTTTCAATACCGTCGGCTGCTAAATATCTTTCCTTTAAAACTCCCGCAGCTTCGCCGCCGCTGCTTGCCCAACCAACACCGATAAGACCCGAATTATTGATATCCTCGGGTTCTTCTTCTCTCGACATCTTTTTGAGCAGGTGCGGATAAATATCTTTTATTGAAAATGCACCGTTTATATATGAAACATTGTTACAAATCGGATTTTTGATTGCTGTGATTTTTGCAGGGCACGGTGTTATGAAAAATACACCGATATCCTTATCATCAAGACCCGTTTTTTCCTTTGCAATCTTTCGTGCCTCAATTGCAGATTCCACCATAGGCGGATTCATCGGCAATACATTCGGAATGAGCTTCGGGTAACGGACTCTTATAAGTCTTACCACGGCAGGACAGGCAGAGGATATTATAGTTTTACCCTTACCGTTTTCTTTCAGCCATTTTCTTGTTGCATCGGATATTATTTCAGCACCTCGTGATACCTCATAAATATCGTCAAAACCGATTTTCTTCAAAGCGGTAAGTATGTAGTTTGTATCCTCAAGATTGTTGAACTGACCGTAGAGTGCCGGTGCAGGC
>JAZUCO010000155.1:0-3080 GCA_045639185.1 Acutalibacteraceae bacterium | reverse complement strand
ATTGCAAGCAAGAGAGGCTCATCAAGCCATAATCAGAACCCCTTTGCAGCACTTCTCCGTCACGGTGCAACCGAGGACAACGGCGATGCATACGGCTTTAACCTTGTTTACAGCGGTAACTTTGAATTCAGCGCAGAATGTGACTATTCAGGCACAACAAGAGTTATTATGGGTATTAATCCCACAGATTTCTCCTGGCATCTTGAACAGGGCGAAAGCTTCCAGTCACCCGAAGCAGTCCTTGTTTACACAGACAAGGGTCTCGGTGAAATGAGCCGTATTTACCACAGACTTTATATGAACAACCTCGTAAGAGGCAGATATAAAACAGAAAAGAGACCTCTTCTCATAAACAGCTGGGAAGCAGCATATTTTGATTTTGATACAGACAAGCTTGTTGAATTCGCAAAGAATGCCAAGGAGCTCGGTATGGATATGCTCGTTATGGACGACGGTTGGTTCGGCAAGAGAAATGACGATACAAACTCTCTCGGTGACTGGTTTGTAAACGAAAATAAACTCAAGGGCGGACTCGGTGTTCTTATTGACAGAGTAAACGCACTCGATATGAAGTTCGGTATCTGGTATGAGCCCGAAATGATTTCTCCCGACTCTGAACTTTTCAGAGCACATCCCGACTGGTATGTTCACGTTCCCGTAAGAGAATCTTCAATCGGCAGAAATCAGTATGTTCTTGACGTTTCAAGAGAAGATGTAAGAGATAATATCTGGAATCAGATGTATTCCGTTCTTTCAAAGAACAAAATTGACTACCTCAAGTGGGACTTCAACCGTAACATCTCAGAGGCAGGTTCTGCAATTCTTCCTCCCGAACAGGCAAAGGAATTCTTCCATCGATTCGTTCTCGGTACTTATGACCTTATGAACAGACTCACAACAGCATTCCCCGATATGCTTCTTGAAAACTGCTCAGGCGGTGGCGGACGTTTTGACCCCGGTATGATTTATTTCTCACCTCAGATCTGGGCAAGTGATCATACAGATCCCATTGAAAGACTTACAATTCAGTTCGGTACATCAATCTGCTATCCCGCTTCAACAATGGGTGCTCACGTTTCTGCTTCAGACAGAACAGGTTACAAGACAAAGGGTAATGTTGCTCTCTGGGGTACATTCGGCTACGAACTTGATCCCACAAAGCTTACAGAAGCTGACAGAGAAATCGTAAAAGAACAGGTCAAGGATTATCACAAGTATTATGACCTTGTTCACTACGGTGATCTTTACAGACTCATTGATCCTTATTTTGATCACTTCAAGTGTGCATGGAGTTTTGTTTCACCTGATAAAAACGAGGTTCTTGCAACTGCAGTTATTATGAGAGAAAATATGGATCATCTTTTCATTCTCAAGCTCAAGGGTCTTGATAAGAACAAGATGTACAGATGCGAAAAGACAGGTGAAGTCTTCTCAGGTGCTCTTCTTATGAATTCAGGCATCAATCTCTCAAATCTCAGATACACAGGCGACAGCGTAGCAATGCATTTTGTTGCAGAAGAATAAACAATTTAGCGTAAAATTTGCAGAAATTAAAATAAAGATTGTAGGGGCGTTAATCTAACGCCCGCTGCGAAGCAGAACGGCTTCGCCGTTTAATTTCCCTTTCGGGAAATGTACATTCGTGCCGGGCGATGAATCATCGCCCCTACGATATGCCAGTTAATTTCTGCTCTGCTAAATTATTGTTAACGGGGATTCTATGACTTTTTTTGATATTTTTCTTTTTGCTTTCAATGCAATAATGCCTATTGTGTTGCTGATTGTTCTGGGTTTTGTGCTCAGAAAAATCGGTCTTCTGAATGACGGCTTTCTACAGACGGCAAACAAGTTTGTTTTCAATGTCAGTCTTCCCGTGTTGCTTTTTTATAATGTTTACAATATAGGCGATATTGGAGATATCCGATGGGGCACTGTGTTTTTTGCTCTGGGTGTGATTATTCTTCTGTTTTTTGCAGGCTTTCTTTATTCCCGTTTCTTTATAAAAGACAGCAGACAGAAAGGCGTTGTGTGGCAGGCTTTTTATCGCTCAAATTTTGCAATTATCGGTCTGCCGTTGTCAGAAGCACTCGGTGGTGCAGACGGTCTTGCAATCGCAAGCATTCTCTCGGCTTTTTCGATTCCCGTTTTCAATGCCCTTGCGGTTGTGTCGCTTTCTGTTTATACATCATCAGACGGCAAAAACAAAGTCAGCGTAAAAGATATATTACTGAAAATTGCAAAAAATCCTCTTATCATCGGTGTGCTTATCGGTTTTGTATTTCTCGGAATCAGAAAAATTATGCCCGTTGATGCTGACGGGACAATTGTTTTTTCAATACAGAACAATCTGCCGTTTCTTTATACTGCAATCGGCAATGTGGCAAAAATTGCATCGCCTCTTGCACTTGTTGTTCTTGGCGGAAAGTTCCGTTTTGATGCCATCAGGGAGCTTAAAAATCAGATTTTTGCAGGAACATTCGCAAGAATCGTTTTTGCTCCGACTCTGGGAATTCTTCTTGCGGTTGTTGCATCACTTACGGGTGTTGCAGACTTCGCACCGTCGCACTATGCATCGTTTATTGCGCTTTTCGGCTCACCCGTGGCAGTTTCAAGTGCAATAATGGCATCGCAGATGGATAATGATGACCAGCTCGCAGGTCAGATTCTTGTGTGGACAAGCATCGGCTCTGTACTGACGGTTTTCTGCGCTGTTGTTGCGCTGAAATCGGTTGGAGTGCTGTAAACAAGAATTTAATGCACAATTCACAATGTATAATGCACGATGGATTGTTTTGCACAAACCCTGCAAAAACTATTTGCCGAAAAAATTTTCAAATATTCTGATAATGTTATCCAGAGCTTTCTGCTTTGGATATTTTTTTTGTTAAGATTTAGAAAAGATTATTGTTTTTCTTAAAATGGTGTGTTACTATGAAAATGCAGGAAAGGAGATTGTATTATGAAAAAGAAAATGTTAATACTGTTTTTCAGCCTGGTGCTGATGGCTTCTCTTGTTGTGGTTGCAAATGCTGCAATGCTCGGTGATGTTAACAATTCTGGCAGAGTTGATGCAATTGACG
>JAZUCO010000154.1:0-16343 GCA_045639185.1 Acutalibacteraceae bacterium | reverse complement strand
GTTGCCTACTTCGTCAAGATAGCATGTGCATGTGAATGCGTTGCTGTCTTTAAGTCCGAGCTGACGGAGATAAGCTTCGTAAGGCTCCTGCATTGTGTACATCTTTTTGTTGAAAGCAAACTTCTCAAGGGGGTTGCACTTAACATTTTCATAATCAAGGGGTCTGGGATCAACTGTAAGATACCCCTCAGCCTTGAGTCCTGCCGCTGTGAGCTTTTCCATACAAGCATAAAGGGGTTTAAGAACACCTAAGCCGAAAGATGTAACAAGATGAGTGTCTTTGTGAGTTACGGGAACAAGTCTTTTTGCGCCGAAAATATCGCCGAAAAGAACGATAGTTTCAAGAACCTGCTGCATGGCTTCGCCTTTTTCGCCCTTAAGTATGGCGATCTGCTCGTCATTCAGCTCCATTTTGTAATCGATCATTTGGAATCTTCCTTTTTCAAAAAATTTAGACATTAAAATTATACAACAACTGTTATATTAAGTCAAGAACATTGTTAAAAAATAAACAGAGGAAAGATTCTTCTTTCCTCTGAAATTTTATTAATATGCCCACCATGCTCCGCAGCCGTCGTGATAATTCACAAGAGTGTGTCCTGTTTCAATCTTTGCTGCGATTCTCAGTGCTGTTCTTGCATCTGCGGCTGTGATTTTTCCGTCAAAATCGGTGTCACTCATAAAGAAAAATTCTTTTGCCTGGGACATTTTCGCGGGAACTTCCTCAAGTCCTGCGGAATAACGAAGAACACGTCTTGCATGTGCAGCATCGGGTGCGTATGTTTCTTCAAAAACGGCACAATTATATACACGATTGTCACTATCATCAAAAGCATCAAAGAAAAATTCTACATTTTCATTCTCAATGATATTTGCAAAATCATCTGTGCCGCCTCTGATTACAACAACGGCACATGGTGTTGTGTTGCCGATATAAAGAACTTCCATACCATCGCTGAGATTTTCCGCAAACGCTTTGTTTTTTACGGCATCAGGCTCACAATCATAATTAAAAATAACTGTCTGGTAATATATGTGTCCGTTCATTTTATCAGGAGTAATATCATATGCAAATGTTTTGTTATTACCATTGCTGTCTTTTATAAATTCTCTCTGACGCTCATACCATGTGTCAGTTTTTTCACCTGTCCAGTAATCGTATGCATCTTTATAGAAATCATACTGTTTTTCAAAATAGTAATCTGCGAAGTGACTGTAATATTCATTGCGGATAAAACATCCGCTGAAATATCCGTTATAACTGCTTCCAGGATCAAAATCATCAATTCTTATTCCGTAAGATGCATGTTCAATCAGTTCATCCTTGGCTGATACAGAAATAAAAGCACAGAAACACATTAACACACTCATAATAATTGATAATACTTTTTTCATATAATCTCTCCTTTTATTGTGTAATACAATAACGATATTTATGTTGCAGTGTCAATTTACTCAATAAATTTCTATTATCACATTCTCATAATAAATAATCATAGTATAAAGTCAAGAAATAGTATAATATATTCACAAACAACAAACTCACGCATTACATTTTTTCACCAGCATAATAACAAGCAATGTCGAAACTGAATTCATCTATTACTTCATTGTTGCTGTTTTTCAGTTCAAACTTTACATTATATCTACCGGTGTCTGCAATTGTGATTTCAAAAAACTGCTGAACGGGAGCACCGTCAACTTTACTTTCCAATTGATCTTCCAAAGTATAACTGTTTATTTTTACAGCATTTTCATTTTCTGTTGTACAATACCATACATATCTGCCGCTGCCTGCTGTTTCAAGATCACCGATTACAACAGTTGAATTCACTGCACTGTAAACAGGAACTTTTGCATAGAGAATTTCAACCTTTGCTGCAGCGCGAAGAATTTTTCTTGCATCTGAACTTGTAATTTCACCGTCACCATCGATATCTGCAGTATTCATTGCTTTCTCGGAAAGCGTTTCCATTTTAGCAGCAGCACGAAGGCATAATCTGGCATCAACAGAATTAACCTTAGAATTGCCGTCAAGATCACCGCAACGGTTAACTTCAAAAGATTTTGCAGCATCATCAGAAAAAGTTACAGCACTCAATGCTGAAACAGATAAAGTCATTGATGCAGTAATTATTAAACTGAGAATAAAACATATTAAGTTTTTCATATTATCCTCTCCTTTCAAAATATACAACAATCTGAAAAACAAAAACGGTTACAAATAAAGCATAAAAAAATGACCGCCATTTCTGACGGTCAGTAGTCTTATTTACAGATTATATCTGTTTCAATATATCTTACACCCAGATCATAAAGTCTCTTTGCATCTTCTACTGTATCAACAGTCCAGAAGGAAACACCGATATTTTTATTAAGCGCAAGCTTTATTGATTCATCATCATTTGCATCAAAATGAGGTGAAAGCCACACATTATCACTGATTGATTTTGCTTCTGCGATATTTTCAGCTGTAATTTTACTTATAAGATACCAAAGCTCAATATCAGGATTGAGATTGTGAATAATTCTGAGCTGTTCAAGGTCAAATGAAATAACAATTGACTGCTTTGCCATGCCCTTTTTCACAACAGCATCTACAACAGTACCGAGTGTATCATAAGTTTCTGTTTTGATTTCAATCTGAGGTCTTGTTTCTGTGCCGACAAAAACATCAAGATATTCATCAAGAGTACAGATTTTAAGACCTGGAGCATCACAGTTTACACCACGTTTGTAAGTAAACTTACAGAGCTCTTCATAAGTGTGATCTTCAACTGTTCCCTCTTCACCGAACATTTTAAGGTCACCGTTATGATGAAGCACCCATACACCGTCTTTTGTGAGTCTTATGTCACATTCAGCAGTATAATAACCGAGTTCTACAGACTTCTCATAAGCAGGAAGTGTATTTTCAGGTGCATACATAGTAACACCTCTGTGAGCAGTTATATATATGGGATCATTCTCATCATAAAGACCGTTTTCTTTAAGTGAGATAAGATTTGCAAGCTGTGAATTATCCATAACGACACCTTAGTTACAAAGAATATCTGTTTCGATATATCTTACGCCCATATCGTAGAGCATCTTTGCATCTTCAACAGTATTTACTGTCCAGAAAGAAACACCGATACCTGCGTCAAGAGCAAGCTGAATAGAATCCTTATCATTTGCTTCAAAGTTAGGAGAAAGCCATACATTATCTGCAAGCGCCTGAGCTCTTGCGATTTCCTCTTCTGTGATTTCATCAATAAGATACCAGAGTTCGATATCGGGATTAAGTTCATGAATAACTTCAAGCTGAGCAAAGTCAAATGAAATAACAATAGCCTGCTCTGTAAGACCTTTAGCCTCAACAGCTTCAACAACTGTGTAAAGCATATCGTATCCGTCTGCCTTGATTTCAATCTGAGGTCTTGTTTCTGTGCCAACAAACACATCGAGATATTCATCAAGAGTAGGAATTGTAAGACCTTCCTGCCAGAAGTTTACACCCTGTCTGTATGTAAAGCCTTTGAGCTCTTCAAGAGTGTAATCTGCAACATTACCCATTTCAAAGAACATATTGTTAGTTGTGGAATTGTGATTAAGAACCCAAACATTATCCTTTGTGAGCTGAATGTCACACTCTGCTGTATAAAAACCGAGTTCAACAGCCTTTTCATAAGCAGGAATTGTGTTTTCGGGAGCTAATCCTGTAATTCCTCTGTGTGCTGTGAGATAAACGGGATCATCTTCAGAACCGACACCATTTTCTGAAAGAGAAATAAGTTCTTTCTCTGCAAAAACGAGTTTCATTACAGATAAAACAGGTGATGATGCATTCATCACAAGAGGAATGATAAGAAGTGCAATAAGTTTGTTAAGTAAAGCTATCATAGTTAAAAAAATCCTTTCAACTGTATTTTTCAAACATTATACACCGCTTCTATTATAATTTCAATATAAAACAAGAAATATATTGCTATAATTTTGCGAATGTAGTATTATATAGCAAATAAATATGTATGGTGAAAAAAATGTTCAATTTCTTCGCAGATGAAAATTCAAGACATGGCAACAATTATTATATTACCGGTGCTGATTTCAACCACATAAGAAATGTCCTTCGTATGAAAGAAGGTGATACTTTTCTTGTGAGTGAAAACGGCATAAGTAACCTTTGCAAAATAACTTCAATTGAAAGTGAAACAGCTGTTGTTAAAATTATTGAAGAAGATTATCAGTCAACTGAACTTCCCGTTAAAATATATCTTTTTCAGGGACTTCCAAAGAGTGATAAAATGGAGCTGATTATTCAGAAAACAGTTGAACTCGGCGTTCATTCAATTATTCCGACGGAAATGAACAGATGCGTCGTAAAGCTTGAAGAAAAGAAAAAAAAGAGCAAAACAGACAGATGGCAGGCAATTTCCGAAAGCGCTGCAAAACAGAGTAAACGAAATGTTATACCTGAAATAATGAATGTTATATCATATAAAGAAGCTCTGAAAAAAGCAGCAGAGCTTGATATGATTTTTGTGCCATATGAGTCTAAAGACGGAATGGAAAGCACAAAAACTGCACTCAATGAAATCAAAAATGGGATGAGTATAGGAATCTTCATCGGCCCTGAAGGCGGATTTGATGAAAAAGAAATAGAATTTGCACAAGAAAAAGGTGCAAAGATAATTTCACTCGGCAAAAGAATTCTCAGAACTGAAACTGCAGCAATCACATCTGTTGCAATGTGTATGCTTCATATTGAAATGAACGGTGACAAAATATGAAACAATTACCCAAAGCATTTGAAGAAAGAATGAAAACTCTTCTCGGTGATGATTTTAGCAAATACTTAGATGAACTTAACAATGAACCGATAAAAGGGTTCCGTGTAAATACTGATAAAATTTCACTTGAGAAATTTGAGAAAATAAATATCTTCGGAAACGAAAAAATTCCTTATGTTGAAAACGGTTATTATCTGAGCTATGAAAAGTCAGGTAATCATCCGTATCACCACGCAGGAATGATTTATATTCAAGAACCCGGCGCAATGGCTCCCGCAGAATGTATTGACATTGATCCCAACTGGATTTGTCTTGATATGTGTGCTGCCCCCGGCGGAAAAAGCACTCAGATAAAAAACAAGCTTGGTGAAAACGGTATACTCGTTTCAAATGAAATCATTTCATCAAGATGCAAAATTCTTACGGGAAATATAGAAAGACTCGGTCTTAAAAACTGTGTCACAACATGTATGGATACAAGAAAACTTGCGAGAACATTTCCTGCAACATTCGATTTTATTATGTGTGATGCCCCGTGCTCAGGCGAAGGAATGTTCAGAAAAGAAGAAATTGCCATTGATGAATGGAGCGAAGAAAATGTAAGAATGTGCGCCGCAAGACAGTCAGAAATTCTTGAAAATGCCGTAGCTCTTCTGAAAGACGACGGCTACATCGTTTATGCGACCTGCACTTTTTCTCTTGAAGAAAATGAAATGGTGATTGATGAATTCCTTTCAAATCATCCTGAATTTGAACTTATTGAAGTGAATGAAAGAGTAAAAGAAAACACTCAGCCAGGAATCAGATTTGATGGTTGCAGTTGTAAAAATATACATTATACAAGACGTTTCTATCCCCACATTTCAAAAGGTGAAGGTCAGTTTATGGCGGTGCTTCACAACACAAACGAAAACTGTGATTTCAGCTATAAGCCGTTAATAAAAAAAGATAAAAAAGATAAAATAGTTATCGACTTTATGAAAGATACTCTTGTGTCATTTGACGAAGATAATATTCTCACTTACAACTCCAATCCTGTATACTTCTCCCCTGATTTTGAAGTACCAAAAGGAAGTGCGTTCTGCTGCGGAGTTACAATAGGCGAAATCAAGAAAAACTATATTCAGCCTCACCACCAGTTCTTTATGGCAATGGGGAAAGATTTCTCAAGAAAAATAGAACTCTTATCAGATGATATAAGAACAAAAAAATTTCTTCACGGTGAAGAAATAGAAACTGAATGTCCTAACGGTTGGGCAGTTGTTACAATTGACGGATGTGCCGTCGGCGGTGCAAAAGTGTCAGGCGGAAAAGCAAAAAACCATTATCCCAAAGGATTAAGACTGAAAAATATATGATAAGAAGAAACAGCGGTTGCAACCGCTGTTTCTTCTTTTACTCATCAAACATTGCAAGATAATTTTTATACTGTTCTTCCGTTGGTCTGAAATCAGGAACAGAACAGCAAGGAATATCTGCTTTTTCTCCGTTTTTACTCATAAAAGGGGACAGAGTATCATTTTCATATTTAAGACGATCTTCTTCTTTACGGAAATCAGGTATATCATATGGAACACCTTTTTCAAGAAGACTTCTGTGACTCAGTATTGCAACAGATGCACAAGTTGTTGCAAAATATTCGTCCATTTCAGGCTTTCTGTTTTCGCGAATACAATCAAAAAACTCTTTGATAACAAAGAAATCTCCGCCGCCGTGACCTGCTCTTTCTATAGCCTCTTTGGTTTCGGAATCCCATTCAGCCTCATAAATATTAACTTCTTCCTTATCATCAGGCTTTTCCCAGTGATTATAACGAAGAGAAATTGTATCTCCCATACCTCTCAGATTTTCAATCTGACCTTTTGTACCGCATACTCTGTAAGAATTACCGTGAGCTCCGTATGCTGCACATCCTGTTACACGGTAAACAGAGTTATCATCATTCAGACACGTTACAACAGCTGAACGGTCACCTACCATAGAACCGCATATATCAAATTCAGAGAACGGCTCAAAAACTGGCATTGCTGTTACTCTTACGGGAACGGAACCTGTGATATACATAAGAGGCGCGAGAGAATGTGTTATGTAATATGTTCTGGGAAGATAATTTCTCCAATGATCGGGGTATGGTCTGAGTGCTTTATGGTCTTCTTTTGCATTCATATCAAAAGGATGATTGTACTCCCCTTCACAATAAAGAACTTTGCCAAGTGTTCCGCCTTTGTAAACCTTTCTCATTTCCTGATTAAAAACCATAAAAGGATAATTTTCTGCAAGCATAAAGAATGCTTTGCTCTTTTCTGCCGCACGAACAAGCTGTACCCCCTCAGCCATAGTGATATTACTTGTACATTCGCAGATGACATTGATATTTTTTTCAAGAAGTCTTATTGCAAACGGTGCGTGTTCGTGAAAACAGTTTGAAAGATAAACTGCATCCATTTCATGATTTATGAACTTATTAAAATCTGTGTAAAAGGCAGGTTTTGTTTCAAGTTCTTTCGCAGCCTCTGTCATTTTTGCTTCATCACGGTCACACATAGCGACCACTTCACCGCCATTGACAACAATAGGTTCAGCAAATCCTGCACCTCTGCCCAAACCGAATATACCAATTTTAATTTTATCCATATTAATCAACAACCTTCATTGAGATAGTAAACTAATTATAGTATAAGAACTAATTTATTTCAAGAATTTATTTTCTTGATTTTTTATAAAAACAGAGATATAATTATTTTATAAATAATATAAAGGAAAATTGCTATGAAAACATTTGGAACATATTTTCAGAACAACGAAAAAGAACCGATAAAATACGGTGAAATAAATCTAATAAATCCAAAGAGACAAAGACTCAGAGGTGAACCTTTACTTCAAGGAATTGAAGCTTTCCCAGTTTTTCAGGGTTTCTGCGGAACAGACAATGAGCTTATGAAAATGGGCAGAGATCATAAACTCTCAAAAAAGTTTCCCGAAGGTGAAACAAGACTTATAAACGGACACGAAGGTGTTGTATGGGTTCCCTCAGAAAACAGATTTGCTATTGTTCTTATTCGTGGTGGTGACAGCTGGGATCCCACAAGATACACAGAAGATGAAACATATTTTGAGTACGGTTGTGACGGTGCAGACGGTCTTTTTTGCGACAAGAACTATTTCAATCCTGATATGCTTCTTCATCTTCCTAAAAAATATGAAGGTCTTACAAAACTTCCTCTTTCAGTTGCAAAAAGACTCTCATTTGCAGACCCTTATGCATGCGCTGTTTTCCAGCTTGAGAGAATGGAAGACCTTGGTGCGGCTCAGAATTTCCGTGTTGAAATGGCAAAGCACAAATGCGATGAAGAAACAGCAAGAAAGCTTGCAAAGGAAAATATCTTCAAGAAAACAGTTATTTTCGGTCTTGGCATGACAGGACTTTTCATTGCAGACCAGATAAGAAGAAATTATCCCGATGCTGAGATTCTTTTTGTTGGCAGAAGTGAAGAAACAAGTAAAAAAGTTATCTTCTCCAAGGAAATTACAAATGCAGATTATCTTTCTACTGCAAATCTTACTGAAGATGAAACAGCAAATGCAATTATTAAAAAACTCGGAGGCAGAGCAACAATGTTTGTGGGCACAAGCGGAAGCAATGCGGAACACAGAGTTGCTTTTGAACATAAAGTACTCGGCTGTAACGGAATTTATAACAGTTTTTCACTAGGTCCCGTTGTACAGTATGACACAATGCCTTTCGGCTTTGAAAATCATCTTATTTTTGCATCAATAAACTTCCGTCAGACCCATATGGAAAAGGCAATTGAAGTACTTGTTAACAGCAGATATGATGAAGTTGTTGAGCTAATTGATAAAGATGAATTCATAAAAGATCCCATTGATGCTTACGAAAACAAGATTTTCTGCAAAGGCGCACCTCTTAAAACTGCAGTAATATGGGATGAAAATTACATAGAAAAGGACAGATAAATTATGAAAGCAATTGTTATTCCTAATCCTAACGAAATTGAAATAAGAGAAATTCCTATGCCCGAGGTAAAAGAAGGTGAAGCACTTCTTAAAGTCAGATATGTGGGTATCTGCGGTGCAGACGTTGCTTCATTTACAGGCAATCAGCCGTTCACTACATATCCCCGTATTCCCGGCCACGAATTTTCAGCAGAAATCGTTACAATTCCTGAAAATGCAAAAGGTCTTAAACCCGGTGATATCGTAACATGTAACCCCTATTTCAACTGTGGTGAATGTTATTCATGCGAAAGAGGATTTGTAAACTGCTGTACAGACAATCAGACAATGGGCGTTCAGCGTGACGGTGCATTCTGTGAATACATCTCTATGCCTGTTGAAAGAATTTATGACGGCAAAGGTCTTACTGCAGAAGAACTAGCACTTATTGAACCTTTCTCAATCTCTCAACACGCAGTTTCTCGTGCTGCAATTAAAGAAACAGATAACGTGCTTGTTATTGGTGCAGGCCCTATCGGCCTCTTTGCACTCCTTGCAGCAAAGCAGAAATGCAATAAAATTGTTGTTGCAGATATCCTTGACAATCGTCTTGAACTTGCAAAAGCTTATGGTGCAGATGCTGTTGTAAACACAAAAATTCAGTGTCTTGAAGAATTCACAAAAGAATTTACAGACGGCAACGGTTTTGATGTATGTATTGAGGCTTGTGGCGCACCCGAAACTTTCCTCGGCTGTATAGAAAATGCAGCTTTTGCGGCAAACATCATTCTTATCGGTAACGGTAAGAGAGAAACCAACTTTGTTCATTCAATCATTCTCAAGAAGGAACTCAATATTCACGGCAGCAGAAATGCTCTCAAAGATGACTTCATCAATAACATAGACCTTGTTGCAGAAGGTAAAGCTGATGTTATGAAAATGGTAAGCGGTATTTATGACATAAGCAATGCCCTTGATGCTTTCAAAGCCCTTGCTTCAAATGACGGCACACTTGCAAAACTCCTTATAAAAATCGGTGATTAAAATGAAAGAAACAATTATTCAGTTCGGTGAGGGAAATTTTCTGAGAGGTTTTTTTGATTATTTCCTTGATGTAATGAACAAAAACGGACTTTATGACGGCAAAGCTGTTGTAATCCAGCCCCGTGAAGGCGGAAAATGTGCTCTTCTGAATTCACAGGATTGCAAATATAATCTTTATTTAAGAGGTATGGTAGGAGGAAAAATAAAGCAGGAACATCATTACGTAGAATCAATTTCAAGAGGAATTGATCCATATAAAAATTATGATGATTATCTTGCTCTTGCAGATAATCCCGATATTAAATTTGTGGTTTCAAACACAACAGAAGCAGGTATTGCATTTGATGAGAATTGCTCATTCAATGATAAACCTTGCAAAGGATTTCCTGCAAAGCTCACACAGCTTCTCCATAAAAGATTTGAAAACGGACTTGACGGCTTTATATTTCTTCCATGCGAGCTAATTGACAATAACGGAGATGAACTGAAAAAGTGTATTCTTAAATATGCAGACTTCTGGAATCTCGGTAACGATTTCATTGAATGGATAAACAAAAAAAATACATTTGCAAACACACTTGTAGACCGTATTGTAACCGGTTATCCCGATGATGGCACCCAGGAGAAGCACCCTGATGATAATTTCCTTGACACAGCAGAAATTTTCCATCTCTGGGTAATTGAAGGGAACTTCGAGAATGAACTTCCCCTTAAAGAAGCAGGATTCAACGTTGTATGGACAGATGATGCAAAGCCTTATAAAAAAATAAAGGTAAGAATCCTCAACGGTGCACACACTTCTCTTGTGGCAGGTGCACTTCTTTCCAGCATTGAAACTGTCGGTGAAGCAATGACAGACGAAACTGCATCTGCATTTCTCCATAAAGCTATGACTGAAGAAATTCTCGCTGTTGTAGGCAGAAATAAAGATAGCATTTCATTCGCTGACAGCGTTTTTGACAGATTCAGAAATCCGTTTATAAGACATAAGTGGCGTGCAATTTCTCTGAATTCTATAAGCAAATTCTCTGTACGTGTACTCCCCACAATTTTTGAATATAAAGAGAAATTCGGAGAATTTCCGAAATATCTTTCTCTTTCTCTTGCATACCTGATTTACTACTATAAAAATGATACACCGGATGATAATACAGATGTCATTGCTGTTATAAAAAATGATTCAATTGCTAATATTCTCGCAAACGTTTCATTATGGCAGACAGATTTGTCTGATATGACTGAACTTGTCAGTGGATATTATGAAAAAATTTCTCAGCTAGGCGCAAAGGATACAATGAAATGGATACTGTCATAATCAATAAAAAAGACAATGTCTGTGTTAATCTCGCTACGGGTCACAAAATTGCTATAGTTGACATTAACAAAGGTTCAGATATTGTAAAATACGGTTATCCCATAGGTTATGCAACCGAAAATATAAAAAAAGGTGACAATGTTCACTCGCATAATATGAAAACAAAGCTCAGTGACATTCTCAGTTATGATTACTCCCCCAGATTTGAAAATCTTCGAAAAACTGCACCTTATGAAATAAATGCTTATATCAGAAAAAATGGTAATATCGGCATAAGAAATGACATATGGATTGTGCCCACTGTCGGCTGTGTAAATCCGATTGCAAAACAACTCTCAGAAAAAACAGGAGCAATAACCTGCTCACATCCGTATGGTTGCAGTCAGCTCGGTGACGACAACAAAATAACACAGCTTGTGCTTAAAGGTCTCATTACTCACCCTAATGCAGGCGGTGTGCTTGTTCTCGGGCTCGGTTGTGAAAACAACAATATCGGAGAAATGAAAAAAGTTCTCGGAAAAACAGACAATGAAAGAATCAAATTCCTTAACATTCAAGACTGTGATAATGAAATCTCAGAAGGCATAAGACTTATAAACGAACTCAAAAAAACTGCATTGCATGACAAACGAGAAAAAGTTCCCGTTTCTGAGCTTAAAATCGGTCTTAAATGCGGTGGTTCTGATGGTTATTCAGGAATTACCGCAAATGCTGTTGTAGGCAGAGTGACAGACAAACTCTGTTCTATGGGCGCCTCAGCAGTACTTACAGAAGTTCCCGAAATGTTTGGCGCAGAGCAAGTACTTTTTGAAAGATGTGTAAACAAAGAAATTTTTGAAAAAAGCGTAAATCTTATCAATAATTTCAAGCAGTATTTCAAAGCACACGGTCAGCCTGTTTCCGAAAACCCGTCACCCGGCAATAAAGAAGGGGGCATCACTACCCTTGAAGAGAAATCCCTTGGCTGTGTTCAGAAAGGCGGCTGTGCTCCCGTTGTTGATGTACTTGATTACGGTGAAACAGTAAAAATAAAAGGACTGAGTCTCTTAAACGGTCCAGGAAATGACATTGTATCAGTTACAAATCTTACTGCAGCAGGCTGTCATATGGTTCTCTTTACTACCGGCAGAGGTACACCTCTTGGCGGAATGGTTCCCACAGTCAAAATTGCATCAAACGATGTGATCGCTGCAAAGAAAAAACATTGGATAGACTTCCCTGCTTTTGGTAATAACGAGCAAAAGGCTGACGAACTATTTGATCTTGTATGCCGTGTAGCTGATGGCGAACTAACAAAAAACGAAATATACGGCAACCGTGAAATTGCTATATTTAAGGATGGTGTGACATTATGATTATTGATGCACATGCGCATTTATGGAAAAAACAAAATGGTGTTGTCGGTGGAAAACCCGTTTATGATATAGGCGGAGGAAAAAGTGACTTTGGCGGAGAAACAAGACAAATGATGCCTCCTTATATGACAGACGGTGAAAATAGCGCAGAAAGATTCATTGCAAATATGGATTATGCGTGTGTTTCAGGTGCTGTTATTACACAGGAATACATAGATGGCAATCAAGATAGTTATCTTTCTGAATGCAGAAAAAAATATCCTGAAAGACTGCGTATATGCGCTCTGTATGAAGAAAAAGAACTTGGCGATATAAGCGAATTTGACGGAATTAAAATTTGCGCTGGAAGACTCAGAGATAAAAATCTTCTTAATCATTTATATCCATTTGAAATAGCAGCAAAAAACTGCAAATTCATTTCTATTGATCTTGCAGATGGTGATGAGCAGACGGAAATGATGCAGAAAATTGCAGAAATGTTCCCGAATCTCAAGATTGCAATAGGTCACTTCGGAATGGTTACAAGAGACGGATGGCAGAAACAGATTGAGCTTGCAAAAAATCCGAATGTCTTTATTGAAAGCGGCGGAATTACATGGCTTTTCAATGATGAATTCTACCCCTACCCCTCTGCTGTTGACGCTATCATTGAAGCGTCATCTATTGCAGGATTTGACAAAATTATGTGGGGTAGCGATTATCCACGCACAATGACAGCAATCACTTATCTTATGAGTCTTGATTTTATTATCAAATCAGATAAGATTTCAGAAGAAAACAAAAAACTTTTCCTTGGTGAAAATGCAAAAAAGTTTTATAATTTCACAGATATACCTACGCCTGAAAAAATAAAGAATATGGTTGAATAAAGCAAAAAGAAATCCTGCATAAGCAGGATTTCTTTTTTATACAGTTTGCCAAAAAAGCATATTATTCTCAAAGTAAGCATTAATTCTGCCGATATCTTTAAGATATGCAAGATATGATCTAACAGAGCTGCCCACAAGGGCATATTGCTGAAAATTCACAACAAGACCATACTCATCAAAAAGTCGTTTCAAAAGCATCTCAGAGCACATAGGTGCAGAACATAGATTACAGATTTTGTCTGAAATTTCATTGACAGCTTTAATATTGTAATCACAAAGGCCTGTAATATCTTCTGTGGCATCTGCGTGCGACGGTATAAAATACAGTGCTTTCATATTTTTCACTTTTTCAAGGGTTTCAATATAACCTGCAATATCATAAATAAAACTGATTTTGTATTTATCTATTATATTTGCAGAAGAAAGACAATCTGCAAGAAAAACAACATCATCAGGAGTCCCGAAACCTACCATATCAAAGAAGTGTCCTTTGAGCTCAATCATTTCAAACCCTTCCGGAAGAATATCTTCTGTAAGCTCTTCACAATCTGAACTTTCAGCTAAAAGAAATTTATTTTTAAGCTCTTTTACGGGATATCCGCCGTATAGAAATGAAGATTCGAGAATGGGATGATTTGTAAAATCACATTCTATTCCCTTTGCATATATTCTGCAACCTGTCTGAGACTGAAGATATTTGTTTCCGCCTATATGATCCGCATTTGAATGAGTAACATAAATAGATTTAAGATTCCAGCCGTTTTTATCAAGAATCTGACGAACCTTTCTGCCTGCATCCTTGTCACTTCCGCTGTCGATAAGACATACATCTGTTTCATTGAGTCTGTAAAGTCCGATTTTTGCAGGACTTTCTATATAATATGTATTTTTTCCTACCTGAATCAATTCGTACATTAAATCACCTTGTCAAAAAATATAAGAGCCATTATGCCTGCGAAAGAAAGAATAACAGAAAAGAGTTCTCTTTTACCCGGCTTTTTGGGAGTAAAATAGCTAAGAAGCGTTGAAACTATCATTACTCCGCCCGTTATCATCGGATACTGCACCGATACAGGAAGATGAACAAGCGAAATAAGCAACAGCAGATTACCTATTTTATTAAGCACACCATAGCCAGAGCTCCAGAGGAGAGATTTAAGATTCGGTTTTGTCTTATCCTTATACATAAATATAATTGCTGCAGATGCAAAAACAACTGTGAGAAATGCACTCCATACAGAATAAGCTGTCTCACTAGTCTTTTCATAAGGAAGAGCCTGGAAAAACTTAGATATAACACCAGACATACCGTTAAAAACAAATATACCTGCGTAATAGATAAAACCGCCCTTGTTTTCTTCTTTTTTTACATTCAGAAGAAGTGCAGCAACAACAGTTATAAGACAAATTATTTTACCGACAGTAAACTCCTCATCAAAGAAAAATATACCTGCACAAAACGGAAGAGCCATTCCGCCAAGCATACTGAAAAGAGAATAAAGTGAAAGATTTATTCTGCCGAGAGCTTTCATACTGCAGATATTGTAAAGCAACATATTTACAGCTGCAATAAATGAGCAAATCAAAGTAAATGGCGTAAACTCAAGTCTGAATTTATTCATCGCAAGCAGAATAACAAAACCTACAGCATTACTAAGTAATATGAACCACATTGAGGCTTTTTTACCGTTGCCTGTTTCTGCCTCGTACTTTTGATTAAAGAAAAACTGAAAGCCGAACATCACGACGGCTGCTGAAACTATTCCGTAATACATACGGACACCCTTTCTGATTAAACTGTATAATATTATACATATAATATACAAACTTTGCAATAAAAAAAATAAAGAGCACTTCTGCTGAAGTGCTCTTTCTGGCACAGGTATAAGGATTCGAACCTTAAATGACGGAGTCAGAGTCCGGAGTGTTACCGTTACACTATACCTCTAAGACGAAAGTTATTATATACCAATAACTTTCATTTGTCAAGCATTTTTTTAATTTTTTTTATATTATTTTTTATTATTTAAAAGCAGCCTTCTCATCTGAGGAACCTGAAGCAGAAGAACGGCTACTACCAATGTTATTCCCAGTTCGGGCAGCAGATATGTACCGTTATAAACAAGAGAATAATAATATTTTCCCATTCCCTCGGGTGCCCACTGTCCCCATACGGTAAAGCCCGTAATAAAATGACAACAGAATCTTATGACTATGACACATACAACTCCTATATAAGCTCCGAGCATAGGAATTTTTTTTGTGTTTACCTTTCTGAGAGTTCCTGCAAAACCAAGCATTGTGAAAGGCACAAGGTAATCGAACAATGCCACAACAATCACAACACCTGCACTCATACCCATATAGAAAACGTTTCCGCCGGGCAAATCAAGAACAAGCTGAAGAATTGCATACATAAGACCAACAAGTCCGCCTGTAAGGTTTCCGTATTTGATACCTATCAGCATAACGGGCAACATACTGCACAGCGTTACAGAGCCGCCCATAGGCATCTGAATGATTTTGATAAAGCTTAATACCGTTGCAAGGGCAAGCATTATCGCACATTCTGTGAGTTTTAGAAGATTCGTCTTCTTTCTTTTTTCCATTTTTACCACTCCGTAAAATATAAGATAAAATGAAAACGCACCACATCGACCAATGCAGTGCGTGAATTGAAAACAAATCAATCTGTCTGTATATTCCCTACGCCGGCATTATCCGTATCAGGTTAAAGGGTTTGCACTTTGTGCATCTCAGCCTTTTAAAGCACCCCTATATGGTGTGTATTCATTTTTCAAGTGTATTATATCACTTATATTTCATTTGTCAAGAGTACAATCTGAAAATTTCCCCTGAAAATATATAATCAGAGTCCCCTTTTCAACACTTATTGAGCTTTCTTTGCCCGTAAATGAATTACTGACTCCTGTTACAATGCTGTTTTCAACGGTTGCATTACTGAAATTATAATAAAGTCCTGTTTCCGTTACCCCCTCTGATACGGTATCAAATGAGAAAACGGAACTATCGC
>JAZUCO010000153.1:0-3621 GCA_045639185.1 Acutalibacteraceae bacterium | reverse complement strand
AGTTATCTGTATGAATCACCCCTGGTGTATGCAGTGCCATTGGAACTGGGAAAAGAACATTGACGAGGTTGACGTCCTTGAAGTCTGGAATTCACCCCAGCACTATGACAATATGGTCTGCACCGACTGGTGGCACGACCTGATGAAGCAGGGCAAAAAAGTGCCCATCGTAGGCGGAAGTGACTATCACCGTGACTACGTGGTGACAAACCTTCTTGCCGTCCCCGCAACTTATGTCTATGCCCGTTCATCTTCTCCCGAAGATATTCTTGACGCAATCGTAAATGGCAGAACCACAATTTCAAACACTGTGGGAAAAACCTTTATCAACATAACCTGCGGTGACAATATACTCGGTGACACAGTAAAGATAACAGACGATACAAAAGCTGTTGTTACGGTTAAAAAGATGAAGAAAAACCACACTCTCCACGTTTTTGACCAGAGCGGTGAAATCTTCACTTTCAAGGCAAAAAAATCAGGTGACTATACCTTTGAATTTCCGATAAAAGAATCAGGTTTCATCTGTGCACACACAACTTATGTAACAAATGCGATTTATAACTTCTTCTACGATAAAATCATCGTCAGCAAAATCCCCTCACAAAAGGGTATGAAGCTTCCGCCCTTTATCTATGCACAGAGCGGAGCAATTTATTTCGAAAAATAATTATATGCAAAGAAACAGCCCTCTCCCGACGGAGAGGGCTTGATTTTATCAGTAATAATAGTAATTAAAAGATGTTGAAATAACAATGCCTGCGAGATAGCCGTATTCGTCATAAACTTCACAATAAGCGGCTGCTTCATTTGTTGTTGCATTATAAAACGTAATCATATACATTCCGTCTTCATCATAAACACCGACAGCAACATAACCGTTTTTCTCAAGCTGCTTAAGGTAGGGTGTAAACTGAGAAACATTGGTGAAGCCTGAATAACTCAGACTTTCACTCGTGTATGTAAATGCAATTGCCCCGCCTGCAGGGTCAGTTTCAATGGTGTATACATCAGCACCTGCAAAAGCACCGAAATCAGGACAGGTTGAATCGAAGCCGAAACAGTAATTCACATTCTTGTTTTTCACAACATTGACCTTGATTCTGTGGTTGACCTCCTGATGATTACCCTCCATAACGTCTATAAAGGCATCCTGCGCATCACGGTAAGCGTAAACCGTAACAAAGTATTTCACTGTTCCGTCAGGCATTGTGATGTCCGAATATGATGCAAACAGACCGTCCTGATGACAGGAAACATGAATTGAACTCGGGCCAAAGAAGGAATCAAGCTCTACGGGAATGAATGCAGTGCTTCCGGGAGCAATTGTGATTTCAGTAACGGGCACCGTAATTGTGCTGTCAACAAGGTCTTCATTATACACTCTGAATACATCGTCTTTTTCTGTGTAATAAAGTGAAAGTGACAGCTTTTTCATAAGCTCATTATTGTCTTTTGCGGCAATAAACACATACTCTTCATCAATATATGAATGATAAAGTGTTTTCAGATCAAGCCCTGCAGCAGCACTCATATTACGGCCAAAGTAATCCTCCGTTACAAAAACATCAATCTCACCGTTCATAAGTGCAACACGGGCGTCTGCACATCTGTTGTAGCTTTTCACAACGACATTTTCGGGCATACCTCCGTTTTCAGGTGCACGGGAGAACAGGTGATATGCAAAGGAATTTGTCAGAACACCGAATTTCATTGAGCCGTCCGTTTTTACATCTTCCGAAACGTTCAACGATGATTCATAGTCCACAACAACCCCCTGACGCTCCTGATGATAGGAAGAAACCAGAAACTTCTTTGAAAGTTTTTCATTACTGACGATACCGGACATTGCAATGTCGCATTCGCCGTTTTTCAGACTCTTTTCAAAGTCTTCGCGTGGCATATCGTGAAGCTTCAGTTCAAGACCGTTTTTATCGGCAAGGCGTTCAAGAAGTTCAACGTCGGCACCCACAAGCTTACCCTTGTGCTTATAAACAAAGGGAGCAGAATCCGAGCATACTGCAACATTGAGAACACCGTCTTCAACAAGCAGACCCACATACTCCGAGCTGAAGCCCTTGTCAACTCTTGCCGCAACACGAAGAATTTTTCTCGCATCGGATGCAGTTACCTTTCCTGAATTATCGACGTCAGCTGCCTTGAACTGTTCATCGGTAAGATCTTCGACTCTTGCCGAATATCTCAGCGCAAGTCTTGCGTCTGCGGCATTGATTTTGCCGTCACCTGTGACATCGCCCAATGTATAGGCAAAAGCTGTCACGGAAAATATTGACAGTAACAAAACTGTCAGCATAATGACAACAAATTTCTTTTTCATAAATTAACCTCCTTCTTCTGTTATCATTACAAGTTTAGCACAAAAATTCCGTAAATACAACATATCTTATAAATGATTTAACAAAGAAGCGTGCGCTTTTGATAACAAAATATACTTTGCGATTCACAATGTCGGAACACCTTACAGTGTTGGATTTACAAAACAATCTGAACGACCACACAGGAGCACCCATCGGGCGTCCGTTACAGTGAGTGTTTCTACACGGACTGCCAATGGCAGCCCCTACGATGAGTGACATATAATTACGCATTAATTCGATAAATTCCGATTTACATAACAAAAAGGGACACCCGATGGGTGTCCCTTAAATTTTGTACTGAATTACTGCTTAAGTTCTACACCGATTTCCTTGAGTGAAGCAAGGATTGCATCGATATGAGCCTGAATTTCGTCCATAGCAAGTGTTCTGTCGGGAGCTGAGAATGAAAGTCTTACTGCCATACTCTTTGTAGTGCCGTCATCGAACATATCGATAACCTTTGCACCTGTGAGCTCTGCAATGTTCTTATCTTCCCATGTCTTCTTGATATCTGCATACTTCTTGTCTGCGATAACAAGTGAAAGGTCATAGTCGATTGCGGGGAACTTTGAGGGATCAGCATACTTTGCATCTGCAACTGCGATTGCAAAGAACTTGTCAAGATCGATTTCTGCACATACAACAGCAGCATTCTTATCAAGCTTCTGGTTGTTCATGGGATGAAGTGTGAACATTTCACCGAGCTTTTCACCCTTGTAGCTGATTTCTGCTGTGTTCTTGGGATGCTGATATGCGTGAGCAACTGTTACTGCCTTTGCGAAGTCAGCATCGTCGTGCTTGATATCACGGAAGATGAACTTGAGCATATTGAGCATCTTGAAATAGAGATCCTTTTCTGTGCCGATCTTATCATAAAGAACAACACCGAGTCTTCTTCTCTCGTTGCAGTAGCCGTTTTCGAGGTAGCCGTCAACAACACGTCCGCATTCAAAAATGCCGAATGTGGGAGCAAATGACTTGTTCTCATAAGCAATTGTGAGAAGAGTGGGGATCATTGAATTTCTGATTGTGCCGTTTTCGGGAGTGGGAATGTTGAGAATTGTGCAGTTTTCTTCAACATCAATACCCAGCTTCTTGTACTTCTTACCGTCACACCAGATGTATGAATGAACTTCGTGAAGCTTGAACTTATTTACAAGAAGATCCTTGATCATTGCATCCTCACTCTTAACAGCTTCAGCTCTTACGGGCTTGAGTGCGCTGAGTGTAGTCTTGATTTCAA
>JAZUCO010000152.1:0-28902 GCA_045639185.1 Acutalibacteraceae bacterium | reverse complement strand
CATCCCAACTCAAGATTCACAGCTCCCACAGCTAACTGTCCTTGCCTCAGCAGCGAATTCGAAAATGCTCAGGGTGTTCCCGTTTCAGCATTCGTATTCGGCGGCAGACGTGCAAAGCTTGCTCCCCTCGTTTACCAGGCAAAGAACTGGAACAACGGTGTATTCGTAGGTTCAATCATGGCTTCAGAAACAACAGCAGCAGCTGCAGGTGCAGTAGGTGTTGTTCGTCGTGATCCCATGGCTATGCTTCCTTTCTGCGGCTACAATATGGCTGATTACTGGCAGCATTGGATCAACATCGGTGCAGGTCTTGATGAAGATAAGGCTCCCAAGTTCTTCAATGTTAACTGGTTCCGTAAGGATGACGAAGGCAACTTCATGTGGCCCGGTTTCGGTGACAACCTTCGTGTTCTTGAATGGATCCTCAACAGATGTGACGGCAAGGTTGATGCTAAGGAAACAGCTATCGGTTATGTTCCTTATGCAGAAGATATCAACATCGAAGGTCTTGAAGGTGAAGTTACACTTGACACTCTCAAGAGCATTCTCGAAGTTGACGCATCACTCTGGATCGAAGAAACAAAGGGTATTGAAGAGTTCTACGCAAAGTTCGGTGACAAGATCCCCGCAACTCTCGTTAATGAACTTGAAACTCTTAAGGCAGCTCTTAAGTAATTCATATAATTTAAGCCTCTGTGGAAACACAGAGGCTTTTTTGTATGTATTTTTATTTATTTCGTGTTTTATAAATTCCGAAGAGAGAAATCAACGTTATAATTATAGCTATAACAGGAAAAATTTTTCTTAATGTTGTGTTGACAACAAATATACTTGTCGGAGTGTTATTACCACCGATTATTACAGCTTCAGTACTAGCATTATTAACAAAGTCTATATAATTAATAAAAACTGCTATATATCGGAAAAGTATGATTAGTGCAATAATTAATATAATTAAAAAAATTGTTCTTATAATTTTTCTTCGTGTTATATTTTGTTTTTCAAGTTTTGTTTTCAGTATTTGAATTTCATTTTCGATTGTTTCTAAGTCAGAATTGTTGTTACTCTCGACGTCAGCATCGAGAATAACGCTAATTTGTGTGTCAAGAACATCTGCAATTTTCAAAAGCATTTCAGCATCAGGTACGGACAATCCGTTTTCCCATTTTGAAACAGTTTGTCTTACTACGTTTATTTTTTCTGCAAGTTCTTCCTGAGAAAGACCTTTCTCTTTGCGAAGCCTTTTTATATTGTCATTCAACATAATTGAGTGACCTCCTTAACTATAATTCATTAACAATTATAGTAATATTCAGTAGTTGCTTCAAGCAACTGATATTAACATTTATAAATAACTGCCCCCACAGATGTGAGAGCAGTTAAATTTTTAACCAAATAGAATATTATTAATAATCCCTTCAAGTCTTTCCTGTTTGCCTGAAATGGGAGTTTCTACATTTTTCTTATCGGCTGCATAGTTTGCGAGTTCTTCAAGAGTAGCATCGCCTGAGAGGATTTTTGAACCGATTTCTGTATTTCTGAATGATGAATATTTGTTTGCGATAAATTCGTCAATTCTGCCGTCCTCAATGATTTTTGCAGCATTAATAAGACCGAGTGCAAATGTATCCATGCCGAGAATATAGGCTTCAAACATATCTTCGTAAGTGTTGCTGGGTCGTCTGTTCTTAGCGTCGAAGTTGAACCCGCCTGTAAGACCGCCTGCCTTAATGACTTCGTACATACACATTGTTGCTTCGTAAACATCAAAGGGGAATTCATCTGTATCCCAACCGAGAAGATAGTCACCCTGATTAGCATCAATACTGCCGAGCATGCCGTTTATTGCAGAAACTCGGAGTTCGTGCTGGAATGTGTGACCTGCAAGTGTTGCGTGATTTGCTTCAATATTCATCTTGAAATCCCTATCAAGACCGTACTGACGAAGGAATCCGATTGCAGTTGCCGCATCAAAATCATACTGATGCTTCATGGGTTCCTTGGGCTTTGGTTCAATATAGAAATCACCTGTGAATCCGATTTTTCTGCCGTATTCAACAGCCATTTTCATAAGCCTTGCAATGTTTTCCTGCTCAAACTTCATATCTGTGTTGAGAAGTGTTTCATAACCTTCACGACCGCCCCAGAATACATATCCTTTACCACCAAGTTTAACAGTCAGGTCAAGAGCTTTCTTGATCTGTGCTGCTGCAAAGCAGTATACATCAGCTGAATTTGTGCTGCCTGCGCCATTCATAAATCTGGGGTTTGAGAACATATTGGCTGTACCCCAGAGACATTTGATGCCTGTTGCGTTCATCTTTTCGAGAATGTAATCTGAGATTTCATCAAGTCTTGCATTTGTTTCATTTATATCATCGGCTTCAGGAATAATATCAACATCGTGGAAACAGAAATATTCAACACCAAGCTTCTGCATAAATTCAAAACCTGCATCAACTTTAGCTTTTGCGTGCGCCATTGTGCCTTTTTCTGCACCAAAAGATTTGTCAGCAGTATCTCTGCCGAACATATCGGTACCGCCTGCACAAAGATTGTGCCACCAAGCCATAGCAAAGGGGAGGTGTTCTTTCATTGTTTTGCCGAGAACGATTTTTTCGGGATCATAGAATTTGAACGCAAGGTTGTTTTTGCTCTGAGGTCCCTCATATTTGATTTTTTGAATGTTGTTAAAGATTTCTGCCATTTTTATTCCTCCGTTATCATATCTGCAAATGTGTTTTTAAGTGCAGGATATATCTTTCTGAATTTGTTATATTTGATTTCATAAAGGTTTGCTAATTTACTATCAGGATAAACTGTTTCTGAAATTTCAACAAGATTTTTACATGCGTCAGCTACCGAATTATATTCGTTGCAGGCAACCATAGCAAGTATTGCACCACCGTAGCCCGGTCCCTGCTCAGTTTTAAGAACATTGAGGGGAATGCCGAGAACATTTGCAAAGATTTTTTGCCACAGTTTGCTTTTTACACCGCCACCGCAGATATTGCTTGATTTGATTTCAAGACCGAGTGATTTTGCAACTTCAAAACTGTCACGGATAGCAAAAGCGACACCTTCAAGCACTGCCTGGAGCATATCTTCTTTCTTGGTTGCAAGACTCATACCGATGAAAGTACCTCTTGCATTTGTGTCATTGACAGGACTTCTTTCACCCATCAGGTAAGGCAGGAAATAAACTTCATTTTTGCCGAGTTTATCTTCATTTACAAGAGCCTGAATACCGTTATAGTCTTTATCGCACAGAATATCATCCATAAACCATTTATTGCAGGATGCTGCTGAAAGCATACATCCCATAAGATGATATCCACCGTCTGCATGAGCAAATGAATGAAGTGCATTATTGTTATCAACACCAAAATCATTGCTTGAAATAAATACAGTGCCTGATGTGCCGATTGAAATATTGCAATTTCCGTTTCCGATTGTTCCTGTACAGATTGCTGCCGCTGCATTATCACCGGCTCCTGACCCAACAACAGTTTTATCTGAAAGACTGAATTTCCTTGCAATTTCAGGCTTGATTTTTCCTGTTACTTCATAGCTTTCAAAAAGAGATGGGAGTTGGTTTTCAGAAATACCGCAGATTTTAAGCATTTTTTCAGACCAACATTTATTCTTTACATCAAGCAGTAGCATACCTGATGCGTCTGAATAATCACAAGAATGAACACCGGTAAGAATATAATTAATGTAGTCTTTAGGAAGCATAATTTTGCTGATTTTATTAAACAAATCGGGTTCATTATTCTTCATCCAAAGAATTTTAGGTACTGTAAAACCTGCGAATGCAATATTTGCAGTATTTTTTGATAAAACATCTTTGCCGATTTCATTGTTGAGAAAATCCACTTCTTTATATGTTCTGCCGTCATTCCAAAGGATAGCAGGCCTGATAACATTATCGTCTTTATCAAGAACTACAAGACCATGCATCTGACCGCCACAACCGATTCCTTTAACAGCAGATTTGTCGCATTTAGCAAGTAATTCAGCAAGACCTTCATTAACTGCAACTATCCAATCTTGTGGGTTTTGCTCAGACCAGCCGGAGTGCGGAAAATATACCGGATATTCTTTTGATACTTCATTTACTATAGTGCCTTTTTCATCAACAAGCAATAGTTTAACTGCTGATGTGCCAAGATCTATACCTATATAAAGCATAATTGACTCCTTAGATTTTTTAATTATTATATCATTTATGTATAATAATATCAATAATAATATAAAAAAATCTCACTATCCGAAGATAGTGAGATCTGATAAGATTTGATTATTTAGCAGCTTTCTTATCTTTTTTTGTAAGCATTTTGATAACAAGGATTGTTGCTATTGTAAGAACAATACCGATTGCAAGCATTCCGATTGCATTCTGAACAAAACCTGCAATTACATAGCATACAAATGAGATTCCTGCAACCGTAAGTGAGTAGGGAAGCTGTGTGTTAAGGTGATTGATGTGGTTGCACTGTGCACCTGCTGATGACATAATTGTTGTATCAGAAATGGGAGAGCAGTGGTCGCCGCATACAGCACCTGCAAGACAAGCAGAGATACCGATAACAAGGATTGTTGAACCGGGTTCAAATATTGCTGTAACGATGGGGATAAGGATACCGAATGTACCCCATGATGTACCTGTTGCAAATGCAAGTCCGCATGCAACAAGGAAGATGATAGCGGGAAGGAAGTTTGCAAGACCTTCAGCTGCACCATTCATAAGGTCAGCAACAAAGTACTTTGCACCGAGGAGACCGGTCATATTCTTGAGAGCTGTTGCAAATGTAAGAATTGTGATTGCAGGTACCATTGCTTTGAAACCTTCGGGTACGCATTCCATAGCAACTTTGAATGTGATAACTCTTCTACATACCATATATATCATTGTGAGTACAAGAGCAATGAGAGCACCCCAGGGAAGACCTACAGTTGCGTCTGTATTTGAGAAAGCATCAATAAAGTTTTCGCCATCAAGAATACCGCCGTTATATACAAGTGCGAATACACAAGCTACGATAAGAAATACAACGGGAAGAATAAGGTCGATAACTTTTCCTTTTGCGTTACCTTCTTCTTCTACCACATTATCAACTCTGTCACCTGATGTGTAAAGGTCACCGTTGAGCATTGCATTCATTTCGTGAAGTTTCATCGGACCGTAGTCAACTTTGAAGAATACGATAGCGATGATAAATACAAAAGTGAGGAGTGAGTAATAGTTGTAAGGAATAGCCTTGATGAAAAGGGCAAGACCCTGACCGTCTTCTGCGTATGAAGCAACTGCAGCAGCCCATGAAGAAATGGGAGCGATCATACATACAGGTGCAGCTGTAGCATCAATAAGGTATGAGAATTTAGCTCTTGAAATCTTGTGTGCATCTGTAACAGGTCTCATAACAGAACCAACTGTACGGCAGTTGAAATAGTCATCAATAAAGATAAGAATACCGAGTGCAAATGTTGCAAACATTGCGCCGGCTCTTGATTTAATGTGTTTTACTGCCCAGTTGCCAAAAGCTCTTGAACCGCCTGACTTATTGATAAGTGCAACCATTATACCAAGAAGTACAAGGAAAACAAATATGCCTGCACTGTCAGAAACAGCAGCAATAAGACCATCACTTATAACATGGTCCATAGCACCTGTAAGGCTGAAACCTTCTTTGAAAATGTTTGCTGAAAGAAGACCACCTACAACAATACCAACGAAGAGAGAAGAATATACTTCCTTAGTAATTAGAGCAAGTCCGATAGCAATGATAGGGGGAAGTAGTGCGAGGAATGTTGCAAAGTAATTGCTTGAAGCAGAATCTTTTACATTTACAGTGCCTGCGCCTTTGCAAGTTTCGCAGATCGTACCATGTTCGCAGGATACACCTGAACCTTCACAGTCTTCGCAATCTTCAATGTAGACATCAAGTGAATTGTTTTCTTCTGTTGATTCTGTTGCGCCGGTTGTAATTGTACTGTCAGACGCAGGTTCCGATGATGCTGCAGCTGAAATAATCATAAAGCAGCTGAAAACAAGAGCAAGAATCATACATAAGAGTTTTTTGCGTGTTTTCATTAAAATCTTCCTTTCAGGATTTTCTAAATAAAAAAGATCACGGTGGAATACACCATGATCCTTAGATAAAATCACGATAGCACTCCACAAATGTGACAATCTGCACCATATTATGATACAGACCGGAATGCAGAAAACCGACATTTACTGCAAACCTCGGCAACAGCCCCTTTCGAAAAGCAAACTGTCGGGAAAACACTTTTCTACTATTGACATATGCACCTCTATCTTATTAGTTTGAATATATCATAATAATTGTATAAAGTCAATAATAATTTTGTCTTTATTGAGGGGATGCTGTAATAAAAAACAATTAATATTCTAAAAAGTAAAAATAAATTCAAAACTTTGTTATATAATTAACAAAAGGATGGTTGTATGGATAATTGTTTAAGTTTGGATTGTTCTGATTTTATTCAGATATTAAATGAGCATTTCAAAAATGGTAATGATGTAAAACTTCGTGTTACCGGTAACAGTATGAGTCCTTTTCTTGTTGATAAGAGAGATTTTGTTTTTCTTTCTATTTATGATGGAAAACCGAAAAAAGGAGATATTCTTTTTTATAAGCGTTCTTCGGATAAATATGTTCTTCACAGAGTAAAAAAATATGACGGTAAAAACTTATGGTTTGTCGGTGATGCTCAAAATTATGTTGAAGGTCCGCTTTCTGAAGACTGCATAATTGCTCAGTGTAAAAAAGCAATAAGAAAAGGTAAAACTATCGATGAATCAAGTTTTATTTGGAGAGTTTTCAGTAAAGTTTGGATTTGCATCATTCCTTGCAGAACGACAATTATCCGTTTTGTATCAGTATTCAAAAATAGTCGTTGATTATTTTGATTAATAAAATGTATTCAATAAAAAGGAGACTTTTTTTATGGCAAACAGATTTGTACTTAATGAAACAAGCTATCACGGCAAAGGCGCAATTTCTGCTATTGCAGATGAAATCAAAGCAAGAGCATATGCAAAGGCTTTTGTATGTTCAGACCCTGATCTTATCAAGTTTGGTGTTACAAAAAAGGTAACAGATATTCTTGATGCTGCAGACATTGCATATGAAATTTTCTCAGAAATCAAGGCTAATCCCACAGTTGAAAATGTTCAGGCAGGTGTAGCAGCATTCAAGGCATCAGGTGCAGATTGTATTGTTGCAATCGGTGGCGGTTCATCAATGGATACAGCAAAAGCTATCGGTATCATCATCACAAATCCTGAATTCAGTGATGTTGTATCTCTTGAAGGCGTTGCTCCCACAAAGAATAAGTGCGTACCTATTATTGCGGTTCCCACAACAGCAGGTACAGCTGCTGAAGTTACAATCAACTATGTTATCACAGATGCTGCTAACAATCGTAAGATGGTTTGTGTAGACGTTCATGATATTCCCGTTGTTGCTGTTGTTGACCCCGATATGATGGCTTCAATGCCTAAAGGTCTTACAGCTGCTACAGGTATGGATGCTCTTACACACGCTATTGAAGGATACATCACAAAAGGCGCTTGGGAAATGAGTGATATGTTCCACATCAAGGCTATTGAAATTATTGCTAACAGCCTTCGTGGTGCAGTTGACAATACAGATGCAGGCAGAGAGGGCATGGCTCTTGGTCAGTATATCGCGGGTATGGGATTCTCAAACGTTGGTCTCGGCATCGTTCACTCAATGGCACATCCTCTTGGTGCTCTTTATGACACAGCACACGGTGTAGCTAATGCTATCATTCTTCCTACTGTTATGGAATACAATGCTCCCGAAACAGGTGAGAAGTACAGAGATATCGCAAAGGCTATGGTCGTTGAAGGTGTTGTCGCTATGACACTTGAAGATGCAAGAAAGGCTGCTGTTGATGCAGTTAAGAAGCTTAGTGCTGATGTTGGCATTCCTGCTGACCTTAAGGATATCGTTAAGGCTGAAGATGTTGATTTCCTTGCCCAGTCAGCATTTGACGATGCTTGCCGTCCCGGCAACCCCAGAGAAACATCAGTTGAAGAAATTAAAGCACTTTATCTTTCACTTATGTAATCACTATATTATAAAAAGCACTGTCCTAAAGGGCAGTGCTTTTGTTTGCTTATTATAAGTTATAGTATTTTTCAAACTCAACAGGATGAGGAATCTTTGAGATTTCACTGCATTCTGCACGTTTTCTCTTAATAAAGTTTTTGATAAGTTCTTCGGGGAATACTCCGCCTTCTGTGAGGTAGTCATAATCAGCCTCAAGAGCATCGAGAGCCTGTTCAAGAGATGTGGGAAGACCTTTGAGTTTTGCTTTTTCTTCTTCGGGAAGATTGTAAAGGTTCATATCATAAGGACCCCAACCGTTTGCATGCGGATCAATCTTATTCTTGATACCGTCAAGACCTGCCATAAGAAGTGCGGCGTAGCAGAAATAGGGGTTACATGTAGCATCAGGATTACGGATTTCAAAACGGCGTTCTGAGGGCTGTTTTGCATATGCGGGAATTCTGATAACAGCACTACGGTTTGATGTAGCATAACCGACTGTAACGGGCGCTTCAAATCCGGGAACAAGTCTCTTGAATGAGTTTGTGCTGGGATTTGTGATAGCACAGAGTGAACCTATGTGCTTAAGAAGACCGCCGATAAAGTAATGAGCAGTTTCACTAAGATGTGAATAGCCATTATCGTCAGAGAATACGGGTTCACCGTCTTTAAGGAGAAGCATATGTACGTGCATACCGCTTCCTGCTTCACCGTAAACGGGTTTGGGCATAAGAGTTGCGCTCTTGCCGTACTTTGCAGCAGTATTGTGAATGATATATTTGATCATCATTGTTGCGTCTGCCATTTTTGACATTTCGCCGAGCATGGGTTCAATTTCAAACTGACCTGATGCAGCAACTTCGGGATGATGATACTTAACGGGGATACCTGCATCTTCAATAAGCATACACATTTCGCTTCTGCATTCGTAAGAAGTATCAAAAGGCTTTGCAATGTGATAAGCTTTCTGAAGAGGAACGATATGACCGAGACCCTGAGTTGCACTGTTCCAGTATGACTGTTTTGCGTCAACACTCATTGCAACAGAATTGGGCTTAACTTCCCAGCCTACCTGATCAAAAAGATAGAATTCAAATTCGGGGAGAATCATCATTGTATCTGCAATGCCTGAATCTCTCATATATTTCTCAGCTGCAAGAACAATATTTCTGGGGTACTGAGCAAGAGGACGATTTTCAGGGGAGTCGATAATCATTGCATTACCGCTCATTGAAAGTGTGGGGATTTCGCAGAAAGGATCAATCATTGCAGTGTCAGGATCGGGAATAAATACCATATCGCTCTTTTCAACAACGGCATAACCGTAGTTGGAGGCGTCAAAACCTACACCGTCACGCATAATTTCTGGTGTGAAGTTCTGTGCGGGAATTGTTACATGACGGTACTGACCATTAATATCAACCATCTTAAAGTCAACCATCTTGATGTTGTTTTCTTTAATAAGGTCCATTATCTGCTGAACAGTTTTACTCATTATTTTTATCTCTCCGTTTCATAGATTAATTTTAATTAATTGTAACACATAAAATATATATTTTCAACAAAAAAATTATGTTTTATACGGGATTTTGTAAAAAAATAACAACCGCTGTTCAGATTTCAGCGGTTGTTTCAATTTGTTTAATTGCGTTTTTTTCTTTCTTTTGTTTACTGTATCTCAAAACACCTATTGCAGCTGAAATTAGAGAACAGCTTTCACCAATCATACCACTGTAGGAGTGTGCAAATATATTGTAAGCAAGAATAAATGATGATGAAATGAGAATGGTTTTTCGGAGATTTTGTGAATCAAAAACGCCCATACAGATAGTGTTTATAACAAGACCTGTTGTTATAAGCAATGAGTGATATCCTTCCCATGAGAATACACATGCAACGGCAATAGCACATGCAAGTACAATCGGACCCAGCATTGCTTTTATTCTGTTTTTATATCGGATGTAGTAAATGAAATTTCGGATAATACAGATAATATTTAATGCAAAACCCGAATATGCACCGATAAACAGATATTGGATGCAACTTAGGGCAGTTGCAAGTGTCTGGAGCAGCAGTAGTTTTTTCTTGTCAGAATATTGATATGACACAAAAAATAATGCTATGGACACAAATCCGATTCCGTGACCGATTATTTTTATAAAATCTTGCATATAGACCTCTTGGTAATTGTTATGTAATATAAATAGGCTATCAAATATTATAATAGTTCCTGACAGGTTATGTCAAGAACTATTTGTTGTTTTATTTAATTATTTTGTGCCGAAAAGTCTGTCGCCTGCATCACCGAGTCCGGGAAGAATGTAGCCGTTTTCGTTAAGGCATCTGTCAAGTGTAGATACATAAATGTCTACATCGGGATGCGCTTCTGCAACTTTGCTTACACCTTCAGGAGCACCGATAACAGCCATAAATTTGATGTTTTTGCATCCTCTCTTTTTGAGAGAATCAATTGCGTCGCAAGCACTGCCGCCTGTTGCAAGCATAGGGTCAACAAGTAGAACAAGCATATCTTCAATGCCTTCGGGAAGTTTGCAGTAGTATTCACAAGGCTGTAGAGTTTCTTCATTTCTGTACATACCAATGTGTCCGACACGTGCAGAAGGGAAGAGAACGTGAATTCCGTTCACCATGCCTAGACCTGCTCTGAGAATAGGAACAACAGCAACTGAATTATCTTTTACAACTGTCTGTGTGCATTCTTCAAGAGGAGTTTTTACTGTTTTCTCAGTTGTAGGAACACCGTCCTTCATACATTCGTATGTCATAAGAGTTGTTATTTCTTCAATAAGCTCACGAAACTCTTTCATACTTGTGTTTTCATCTCTGAGAATAGCTATTTTATGTCTTATCAGCGGATGATCAAATATAGTAACATTATCATAAGTCTTCATTTTTTTGCCTCCGGATTATTTTTCTTTGCCTAATTTGCTGTTTTCAACTTTTGTAAGAATGGCATTTGTGATAATGCCGATGATAAGAGCTGTAGCGATTGCTGTTATCTGAATTGTTTTGGATACTGCACCGTTTTCAGCAATAGCATAAGGAATCTGAATTGTAAGGCCACCGATACCGGAGATAAGGATAGATGCAACTACAAAGAGATTCTTGTTATTATCAAGGTCAAGATTCTTGAACATCTTAAGACCTGAAACAGCGATAAAGCCGTAGAGTGTAAGACAAACACCACCCATTACACATGAGGGGATAGTCTGCAGAATAGCCATAATGGGGCTGATGAATGAGAGAATGATGCACATAAATGCTGTTGTTGTGATTGTTGCAACAGAAGCATTTCTTGTGATCGCAACACAACCTACAGATTCACCGTATGTTGTGTTGGGGCAGATACCGAAGATTGTACCCATTATTGAGCCAACACCGTCGCCGAGAAGTGTTCTCTTAAGACCGGGTTCTTCAATAAGATCTTTATCGATAACTGATGAAAGGTTTTTGTGGTCAGCGATATGTTCAGCAAATACAACAAGTGCAACAGGAAGGAATGCAATGATAACTTCTGCTGCGCCACCAAGATTAAGCATTGATGCATTTGCATTAGCACTGAGTATTTCAGTAGAAATATTTCCTGATGCAATTTCTTTAATAGCTTCAATAAGAGCGAAATCAGGGTAGTTTACAAATGCTGTAATACCTTTGAATGAACCGTCTGCAGCTATAAAGTTGTCAATAACAGGCTGGAAGTTGATTATCATAAAGTAATCAATGTTTGCAACTGTACCGATCACTGTGAAAATAGCTGCTGTGATATAACCTGCAGCAATACCTATAATAAAAGGAATAAGCTTGGCCATTCTTACTCTCTTCTGTGTTGAACAGATAATGATAGTCACAAATGCAACCATACCGCAAAGAAGAGAGACGAGATTGTAAGAACTGTTGATTGTTGATGCGTTTGCTTTTACTATGTCACCCATAGCTGCTCCTGCAAGAGAAAGACCGATAAGTGCAACTGTAGGTCCAATTATAACGGGAGGCATTAATTTGTTTACCCAGTTAGTGCCGGTAAAATGAATAAGAATCGCAATTACCACATATACAAGACCTGCAACAACTGAACCGAGGATAATACCGCAATAACCGTATGCGAGACCAACACCGAGTGAGCTGAGGAAAGCAAATGAACTGCCGAGGAAAACAGGGCTCTGTTTCTTTGTGAATAACTGATAAATAAGCGTACCTATACCTGCACCGAGAATTGCTGCGGGAATTTGTGTCGGAAGTCCGATGATAGTGGGAACGGCAATAGTTGCGGCAAGAATTGCAAGAACCTGCTGTAAGGCAAAAATGAGCATCTGGCCGAATTTGGGTTTATCATGGATGTTATATATCAATTTGTTTTCCATGAAAATACCTCCTATGAATTTAAATTTGGGTTAATATAACCAATTAAATATTAACACACATACATAGTAATTGCAAATAAAAAATAAAAAACCATCGAAAAAAATCGATGGTAGATTTTTGTTGAAGTGTAACAATAAAACAATTCTTTTCAGTGGTTGATAAATGGAATATAAAGAAAATCTTTTGGGTTGTTACGAATTATATAATCTATATAGCTGTCAACCAATTCAGCAATAAAAATGTAACCCATTGCGTTCATATGACCGTGCATAAAATAATGTTTTTTGAATTCAGAATCAAATGGCGGTGCATATTTGTAAAGATCTATTATATATGAATTTTCAAAATATTCAGAAATGGAATATAACGCATTGCTTACTTCTTCAAAGAGTTCATTCGGACCAAACTGGTTGTCATTTGGTATCGTTACAAAGAAGAATTTCGCATCAGGACTTATCGCTTTATATCTTCTCACGATTTCTGCATAAGCTCCGATAAATGTATCTATATTGTTATTTTTTACATCTGAGATGTTTCCGACTGTTTTGCCTTGATTCAGCACATCATTGACACCGAGGGCAATCACATAAGCCTGACAAGCTTTGTCTTTCTCCCAGTAGCCGTTATTTTCAGCAAAGCTGTCAAGGTATTCTATCGCTGTCATACCGCCTCTTGAGAAATTGTATGCATTAACACCGTTTTTTCTTGCAATATGCTGTCCCCAGGAATATTCAAACATATCATGGTAACTCGTATTACCGTTTTCATCTTTTAATTCAAATTCTCCCGATGACATGCTGTCACCGATAAACGCTATTTTTCTGAAGATGCTTGTAAAACTGTAACCATTTACAATGTTTTCAAGAGGTTTATCATTGTCGTAGTGTAATTTTTTATTCCAACCCATTATTATTCACCTAATTTTATCAATCTGAAAACCTGATACGCTGTATCGGTTAAATTTTTGTAGGCATTCTTCTTGTTAAGCAGATTATCAGTTGTGTCAGGTTTTCTTATTATCGGGAAATATGCATCTATACCGTATAGGTTGCATATTTCAGCATCGTCTGATACACATCCTGCAAAAGCTATAACTTTCTTGTTATACTTTTTTGCGAGTTTTGCTATGCCTGCCGGTGCTTTGCCCATAACTGTCTGAGAATCCAATCTGCCTTCACCTGTAACAATTATATCTGCGTCTTCTACTTCTTTTTCAAAACCTGATTCTTCAAGAATAATATCAATGCCGGGTTGCAGCACAGCATTTGTGAATGCTGAAAATGCAAATCCGAGTCCGCCTGCAGCACCCGCGCCTTCAGTATTTATGTCTGCATCTGAGTTTATTGTTTTTGCAATAATTCCGAAATTTTCAAGCCAATTGTCCATTTTTGAAATCATTTCAGGTGTTGCACCTTTCTGAGGCCCAAACACTGCACTGCAGCCATTTTCTCCGCAAAGCGGATTTTTGACATCGCATGCTATACGGAAGTTGCATTCTTTCAATTCGGGTATAACATTATATGTATTTACCTTGCTGAGAAACTCAAGACCTTTTGCACCTAACGATATTTTTTTGTCAGCAGCGTCAAGGAAATCAAAACCTAGTGCACTTAGCATTCCTGTACCGCCATCATTTGTTGCACTGCCGCCAATTCCGATTATAAATTTTCTGCAACCTCTGTTTATTGCATCTTTGATCATTTCGCCAACACCAAAAGTTGTTGTTTCAAGAGGATTTCTCTCTTCAGGTGTTATAAGGGTTATTCCTGATGCTGATGCCATTTCAATGATAGCGATTTTATCAGCTATGCAATATTCGGCTTCGATGATTTTCATTAACGGATTGTGTACAAATATTTTAATTTTTTCAACATTATATATTGATGAAAAAGCTTCTGTTGTTCCTTCTCCGCCATCTGCGAGCGGTTTAATTATAATATTTGCATCTTTGTCTGCTTTTAATATAGCTTCTCTTACTGCATTTCCTGCTTCAAGTGAAGTTAAACTGCCCTTGAATGAATCAATAGCAATTAAAATACGCATAGCTTTCACCTCAATCGGATTATACTATAAAATTGAAGTAAATATAATAAAGATAGAAAAAAACACTGCTGATTTCTCAACAGTGTTTTTTTTGGTTGCGGAGATGGGATTTGAACCACATGACCTCCGGGTTATGAGCCCGACGAGCTACCGAGCTGCTCTACTCCGCGATATTTCTCTCTCTTGAGTGCTTAGTAATTATAATACATTAATTTTAGTTTGTCAAGTACTTTTTTGATTTTTTTATATTTTTTTATTACTGGGAGCAGAAGGAGAGTCCTGCCCCCAATTTTATATTTGCTTATAACGCTTCAATCCAATTAATAATGTCTGTGAATACCTTAGTTTTATCTTTTTCATTAAGGATTTCGTGTCTGTCTCCGTTGTATAGTTTTATAGTCACATCAGAGTGATATGTGTCAACGAGTCCCTGATAAACAGATTGTACGCCTTTTCCGTATGCACCTACTGGATCAGCGTCACCTGCAATAAGAAAAACGGGCAGATCTTTCGGTACAGATGTGAACCAGTCATTTCTGCTGATAATCTGCATAAGAGTCAGCAAATCTCTGTATCCGTATGTTGTAAACAGGTATCCGCAAAGCGGATCAGCAATATATCTATCAACAATAGCGTTATCTGTTGTTAGCCAGTCAAAGGTTGTTCGCTTTTCAGTTTTATTATTATATGTACCGAATGCAAGATTATTTATGAATTTTGAACGGTGATGATCACCTTTGAATTTTGCTATTGTTTTAATTATTGCAATACCTGCTCCTGCAGCTGCATTGGCACCTGTAGTGCCGCAATAAATAGCACCTGTGAGAAATTTGCCATATTTTTCTGTGTAAAGGCGTGCTAGCATTGAACCCATACTGTGTCCGAAAAGAATAAACGGAAGATCAGGGAAGTCTGCTTTTGCAATTTCACTAAGAATTTTCATATCTTCCACAAGATAAAGGTATCCGTTATTTTTGCCGAAATATCCTAATTCAGAAGTTTCTTTAACAGATCTACCGTGTCCGAGATGATCATTGATATATACTACATAACCGTTAGAAGTAAGAAATTCGATAAATTCTTCATACCTCTCATGATGTTCAGCCATGCCGTGTGCAATCTGAATTATAGCCTTTGGTTTGATGTTTTCAGAAGGAGTATATCTGAAGGCGTAAATATCTGATAATTTTGATGATGATGTAAAAGTGAATGCATATTTATTTGAAATCATAATGTCACCCCGTATGATTTTTTTTTCATTATAACACATTTCTTTATTTATTTGTATATATGTTTTTAATTTTGTATGATATTACAAAACTATAAACAATAGTAAAGCGTTTTGCACAAAGTTGAGGATATAAAAAACAGCGATATTAAATCGCTGTTTGGTGTTAATTATTTGTGAGGAACTACATTGTAACCGTTTTTCTTAAGGAATGTATCAATTCTTGCGCCGGGGCTGAGAAGTTCACTAAGTGATTTTTCATTATTAAGAGTATCAATAAGAAGAGCTACATATTTAGACATATCTACTGAGAAGTACCAGGGACGAGACTTGAGTTCTTCTGTCTGGTAAACAAGGTTAGTTGTGAACACACCGTCAATGAGACCATCTTCATAAGCCTTGTCGAATGTTTCAAGACCATTGCAGAAAAGACCGAATGCTGAACATACAAAAATTCTCTTAGCTTTGAGGTCTTTGAGTTTTGTTGCAACTTCAAGCATTGAATCTCCAGAAGAAATCATATCGTCAACAACGATAACGTCTTTACCTTCAACATTGTCACCGAGGAATTCGTGAGCAATGATAGGGTTTCTACCATTGATGATAACAGAATAGTCTCTTCTCTTATAGAACATGCCAAGCTCAACACCAAGAACTGATGAGTAATAGATACATCTCTGAAGTCCGCCTTCATCGGGAGAGATAATCATAAGGTTGTCCTTGTCAATCTTGAAATCTTTAACATTTTTGACAAGAGCTTTGATCATCTGATATGTTGTCTGAACATTTTCAAAGCCTTTAAGAGGGATAGCATTCTGAACACGAGCATCATGAGCATCAAATGTGATGATGTTGTCAACACCCATAAGGTCGCAGAGTTCCTGAAGTGCAAGTGCACAGTCAAGTGATTCACGGCTTGATCTCTTATGCTGTCTTCCTTCGTAAAGCATAGGCATAATGATGCTGATTCTTTCTGCTTTACCTGCACAAGCTGCGATAGCTCTCTTGAGGTTTGCAAAATGCTCATCAGGTGTTGTGGGAACTTCGATACCATAGCAATTGTGTGTTACACCATAGTTGAATACATCAACAACAAGATAAATATCATATCCTCTTACAGAATCGTGAAGAACAGCTTTGCCTTCGCCTGTACCAAATCTATGGAATCTCATATCGAGAATGTAGCTGTCTTTCTGGTAGCCGTTGAAAGCAATAGAGTGCTTGTGTTCACTGATCTGTTCTTTTCTCCATGATACTATGTACTCATCGACCTTCTTTGCAAATTCTTCGCAACCGGGAAGAGCAACAATACCGAGAGGTCCAACAGGAATCTGTGTAAGTTCTTGTGTTAAATCGGGCATTTTGTAAAACCTCCAAAAATATAAATACATATATATTTTACATTATTTTGACGGTTTTGCAATAGCAAAATTAAACTTTGTTGAAAAATATCAAAAAAGTTTTTTTAGACTGTCTAATCATAGATATATTAAATAGTATAATGTTGTTTAAGAAATAAGTACAAAATGTTGTGTTCGCATATTATTATATTTCATTAAAAATATATTGACATTTGATGTAAAAAGTTTTATAATAACGGATATTGAAAAGCTGGTGTGGCGAAATCGGCAGACGCAAGGGACTTAAAATCCCTCGGTAGCAATACCGTACCGGTTCAAGTCCGGTCACCAGCACCAAAAATCCCGTTCACGAAAGTGGGCGGGATTTTTACCTATTACTTCTTACCTCTTCACTCTTACCTCAAATAAAGAGTACGGGATTTTTGGAAAGTAATAGGTAAAAAGTAATAGGTAATAAGTTCGGTGTGGCTTCGCCACGAATTATAACACAATGCTCCGCATTGATTTATTTGTACTTTTATGCTATACTAAATCCAAGAGGTGATTTTATGAAAAAATTACTGACCTTGTGTTTGTGTATATTATTATGTTTTCAATTTTCTGCTTGTTCAACTAAAACGCAATCTAATTCGGAAAGCATAAAAAAATCTATTTCAAAACATATTGAGATTGACGTTAGCGCAGGTGTTCAAAAAGAATATAACGATGACCATGGTGGATTTCTTGGTGATGGCTCTACATATGCTGAATATAGTTTTGAAAACAACGATTTATTAGAGCAAATAAAGAAGAATGATAAGTGGAAATCTTTTCCCCTAACAAGCAATCTTCATACTGTTGTTTATGGAGGGGAATATTTTGATACTGAATTAAACACAATGGTAAATATGGCTCCTCATATAAGCAGTGAGGAAGGGGAGGCAATTTTACCTGAAATAAAAAATGGATATTATTATTTTTTTGATAGGCACAGTGAAAATTCAGACGATAGATATGATGATAGTGAACTTTTATCACGATATTCTGTAAATTATACATTGGGAATCTATGATTGTGATACTAATATTCTTTATTTTTTCGCGATGGATACGTAATAATGTTATTATTTAAGTGAAAATAAAGAAAATTAGGTTTTCACCTAGTTCTTTTTCTGACACGAATGACAAAAAAGACAGTAATAGCACTGTCTTTTTTATTTTACATTTTTTGTTCAGGTATTGAATTTTACTGAAATAATTGCATATTTATGCATACGAATTGCTTGATGAATTATTTTTTCAAATTTTACTTGACTTTTCAATTTAATCAGCGTACAATAATTAAAAAATAATAGAAGGTTACTGAAATGAACTCTGCACTTACAAGTTCAAGTAAATATTTCTTTAGCTTTAGCGTAGCTTTTTATTTTAGCTATGCTTTTTTTGCTTTTGAAAAATTACAAGTGAGAGCTCAGTAAGTTCATTATTTACTTATTTTGATTGATTTTTATGCCTCACTTGTAATTTATGCAAGTGAGGTTTTTTTAATTTGAAAGGAATGGATAATATGTCAGACAAATTGAATGAGGCAAGAGAAATCATAAATAATGTCGATTCACAGATGGCAGAATTGTTTGTTCAGAGAATGAAAGCTGCTAAAATGGTTTTTGAATATAAAAAAGAATTCGGACTTGCTGTTTTTGATAAAAAAAGGGAATCTGATGTAATTGAAAAGAATTCTGCAATGATAGAAGATGAAATATATAAAGGATATTATATAGATTATATAAAGAATGTAATGTCGATTTCACGTGCCTATCAGTATCGTCTGCAGAATGGTCTTAAAGTTGCATATAGTGGTGTAGAAGGTGCGTTTGCTCATATTGCTGCAGGCAGAATTTTTCCTGAGAGCAACAGAATTTCACACAGAGATTTCAAATCGGCTTATGACTCTGTTGTCAATGGTGAAGCAGATGTTGCTGTTCTTCCTATTGAAAACAGTTATGCAGGGGAAGTTGGTCAGACAATTGACCTTATTTTTTCAGGCAGTCTTTTTGTTAACGGTATTTATGAGCTTGAAATACATCAGAATCTTCTTGGTTTACCTGATGCAACCGTTGATGATATAAAGAGAGTCATTAGTCATCCTCAGGCACTTGGTCAGTGTCATGATTATATTAATTTCCGTGGTTTCGATATAGAAGAGGCTAACAATACTGCAATTGCAGCAAAAACTGTTACAGAAATGAATGATAAATCACTCGGAGCTATTGCAAGTTCTGAAACGGCAGAAATTTACGGACTTAAAATTATTGAAGCAAATATCAATAAAAACGGTGAAAATACTACACGTTTTGCAGTTCTTTCAAAAGTTTGTGCAAAGTCACCGTCGTTTTCAAGCTCAGTACTTATGTTTACCGTCAAAAACGAAGCAGGTTCACTTGCAAATGCAATCAGCATCATCGGTAAATACGGATACAATATGACAGCACTCAGAAGCAGACCGCTCAGAAAACATTCATGGCAATATTATTTTTATATAGAAATTGACGGCACAACAGACACAGAAAACGGCAGAAAAATGATTGCAGAGCTGAACAATGTCTGCGATAAACTTAAAGTTGTAGGAACTTTTGCACCACACAGCGAAATATAGGAGTTCGTTTATGAATATACATCTTGATCTAAAAGAAAACAGTTATGATATTATCGTTGAAAGAGGAATTCTTGCCAAAGCAGGAGAACATCTGAATCTTTACAGACGCGTGCTTGTTGTAACTGACTCGGGAGTGCCTGAGAAATATGCAAAAGCACTTGCTGCGCAGTGCAAAATACCTGTTATCTGCACGGTTGAAACAGGTGAAGCATCAAAAAGTCTTGAAACGTTTTCAGAACTTCTCCGTCTGATGCTTGAAAACTCATTTTCAAGAAAAGACTGCGTTGTTGCTGTAGGCGGCGGTGTTGTCGGTGATCTTTCGGGCTTTGTGGCATCGGCGTACATGAGAGGTGTTGATTTTTATAATATCCCCACAACACTTCTTTCACAGATAGATTCATCCATAGGTGGAAAAACAGCCGTGAATTTCGGTGGAATAAAAAATATCGTGGGTGCATTCTATCAGCCGAAAAAAGTTCTTATAGACCCTGAGATTCTTGAAACTCTTCCTGAAAGACAGATTTCAAACGGTCTTGCAGAAGCAGTAAAAATGGCTCTTACTTCCGACGAAGAACTTTTCAACATATTTGAAAACAAAGATATAAACGAAAATATTGACGAAATAATCATCCGTTCACTGAACATCAAAAAGAGTGTGGTTGAGCAGGATGAAAAAGAATCGGGTCTTAGAAAAATCCTGAATTTCGGACACACAATCGGCCACGGAATTGAAGGCAGCGTGAATATGGAAGAACTTTATCACGGCGAATGTGTGGCTCTGGGAATCATTCCTATGTGTGATAAAAAAATCAGACAGAGAGTTATTGATGTGCTGAAAAAATGCAATCTTTATAATCTGATTGAGTTGGACTGGGACAAAATCAATCAGGTTATGTTCCACGATAAAAAGGCTGACGGTGACTCTGTTTCTGTTACAACAGTCAATGAAATCGGAAAATTTGAAATCAGAACAATGAAATGCAGTCAGGTCATTGACATTGCAAAAAATTGTCTGTGAGGGTGATAAAATGAAAAATACATTCGGAAACAGCGTTTCTGTTACTCTTTTCGGTGAAAGCCACGGTGAATATATCGGTGCTGTCATAGACGGGCTTGCACCGGGAATTGAAATAAAAAGAGAATATATTGAGCATATGCTTTTTCTCAGACGTCCTGACGGAAAAATTTCTACTCCCAGAAAAGAAAAAGATGAATTTAAAATAGTCAGTGGAATGATAAACGGTAAGACAACAGGAACACCTCTGACAATTCTCATACCTAATGAAAATGTGAACAGCTCCGATTATGCTGAGCTTAAAACAGTTGCACGACCTGCCCATGCAGATTATACTGCACAGTGCAAATATCACGGTTTTCAGGATTCAAGAGGCGGAGGACATTTTAGCGGAAGAATCACCGCTGCACTCGTTGCTGCAGGTGCAATCTGTAAATGCGCACTTGAACAGAAAGGTATTTTTATCGGTACTCATGTGAAAAAATGTGCAGGAATTCCGGACAGAGATTTTTGTGACGTTGCCGCTGATATCACAACTCTTGGTGAAAAGACATTTGCGGTTCTGGACAGCACCTGCGAAGAGCCTATGAAAAACAAAATCCTTGAAGCTGCTGCTGAAGGTGACAGTGTTGGCGGTGTGCTTGAAACTGCTATTATCGGAATTCCCGCAGGTGTCGGTGAGCCTTGGTTTGATTCAGCCGAAAGTATGCTTTCTCACATGATGTTTTCAATTCCTGCTGTCAAGGGAATTGAATTCGGTGCAGGTTTTGGCATTGCAGACATGAAAGGCAGCGCAGCCAACGATTCCATTCGTATGGAAGACGGAAAAATAGCAACGGAAACCAACAATAACGGCGGTATAAACGGCGGAATCACAAACGGAATGCCCCTTATTTTTCGCACAGCAATAAAGCCCACCCCCACAATATTCAAACCTCAGAATACTGTTGATTTTAAGTGTATGACAGATGTTGTAATCGAGCCCAAAGGTAGACATGACCCTGCAATTGTCCATAGAGCAAGAGTTGTGCAGGATGCGGCGACTGCAATCGTTATCTGCGATATGCTAAGCATGAGATTCGGCACAGATTGGTTGTGTGAATCATGAAAAAGTACGGTTGTATAGGCAAAAAACTCTCTCACAGTTTTTCAAAAGAAATTCATGCAAAACTTGCAGATTATGAATATGAACTTATTGAACTGAATGAAGATGAAATAGCAGATTTTTTCAAAGTAAGAGATTTTAATGCAATTAATGTCACGATTCCTTATAAGCAGACCGTTATTCCTTATCTTGATTCAATGAACGATATTGCAATGCGAATAGGTGCTGTCAACACTATTATCAACAAGGACGGCAGACTTTACGGCTACAACACCGATTACTACGGAATGAAAGCGCTTATTGAAAAAAACAGAATTGACATAAAAGGCAAAAAAGTGCTCATTCTCGGCACAGGCGGTACAAGCAAAACTGCACGTGTGCTCACAGCAGATTTGGGTGCTTCCGAAGTGCTGACAGTCAGCAGAAGCAAAAGTAAAAATCACATAACATACGACGAAGCAGTAAATGTTCATTCCGATGCTCAGGTTATAATAAACACAACTCCTGCGGGAATGTATCCCGACTGCGAATCACAACCGATTGATGTTTTACTTTTTGATAAACTTGAAGGCGTTGTTGATGCTGTGTATAATCCCCTTTGCACAAATCTTGTTATGAATGCAAAGGCAAAAGGCATAAAGGCGGATTGCGGACTTTATATGCTCGTGATGCAGGCTGTTGTTGCAGCAGAAAAATTCCTTGATACGGAAATCCCGAAAGCTGTTGCAGAAGGTGTTTTCAGAGAAGTCTACGCATCAAAGGAAAACATCATCCTGACGGGTATGCCCGGAAGCGGAAAAAGCACAGTGGGCAGACTTATTGAAATTGACGGATTCAGCTTTATTGATACGGATGAAGAAATTGTCAGACGATGCGGATGTCCGATAAAAGACCTTATAAGAGAAAAAGGTGAAAAATATTTCCGCGACATTGAAACGGAAGTTATAAAAGATGTTTCGTCAGAAGGTTGTCAGATAATTTCCACAGGCGGCGGTGCAATTCTTCGTCAGGAAAACGTGAATGCCCTGAAACGAAACGGAAAAATTTTCTTTATTAATGCAGATTCTGCAAGACTTTGTCCCACAGATGACAGACCACTTTCAGACACAGCGGACAAAATGAAAAAACTCTACCGCGAAAGAATTGATATTTACAGATCAACAGCAGATGTTGTTGTACCCGATATGGCAACACCTGAAGAGGAAGCAGAATATATTACAAAAACAAGAAAAGAGATGATTTTGTGAAAATTCTTGTTATAAACGGACCGAATATAAATATGCTCGGCATAAGAGAGCCTGAGCATTACGGAAAAGTGACATATGCCGACCTTACGGCAAAAATTCAGAATCATTGCGATGCAAAAAACATTGATGTGGAGATATATCAGTCAAATCACGAGGGGGACCTTGTTGATGAAATCCAGAAAGCATACGGCAATGCAGACGGAATTGTCATAAATCCCGCTGCATATACCCACACAAGCATTGCTCTTCTCGATGCGGTGAAATCCGTAAACATTCCGACTGTTGAAGTGCATATTTCAAAAGTGGAAGAAAGAGAAGATTTCAGACAGATAAGTTATATCCGTCTTGCATGCGTAAAGACAATCACAGGTCACGGCACAGACGGTTATCTTGAAGCAATTGATTATCTGACAGAAGGTAAATGATATGAAAGCGATTTTTAGTCCTTGCAGTTTGCAAGGAAATATAAATGCACCGCCGTCAAAAAGCATGGCACACAGATATCTTATCGGTACGGCATTGTCGGGTGCAGAATGTAAAATATCAGGTATTCAGTACAGCGAAGACATTCTCGCAACGATTGATTGTCTCAAAGCTCTCGGAGCTCAAATCAGCACGGAAAATGACACCGTCATCATAAACCCCGAAAACTTTATGAAAACGGATTTTCAGGTGCTTCATTGCAGAGAAAGCGGAAGCACACTGAGGTTTTTTATACCCCTTGCACTGTGTACTGGCAAAGAAATCATATTGCAGGGCAGTGAAAGACTCTTTGAAAGACCCCTTGATATCTATGAAAAACTGTGTCTTGACAACGGTTTTGAATTCAGAAAAAATGCAGATTCTGTCACACTTTGCGGAAATCTTAAAAGCGGAGAATATGAAGTCGACGGCAGTATAAGCAGTCAGTTTATCACAGGTCTTATTTTTGCACTTGTGTATCTTAGTGGTGATTCAATCATCCGTATAATACCGCCTTTTGAAAGCAGATCATATATCAATCTGACAATATCTGCTCTTAAATCATTTGGTGCTGAAATTGAATATACGGATGAATACACCATTGAAATCAGAAAATCAAATCTTTACTCCTTTTCTGGTTTAGTTGAAGGTGATTATTCAAATGCAGCATTCCTTGATGCATTTAATTACATTGGTTCTGATGTAAAAATAGGTAACCTTAAAGCTGAAAGTCTTCAAGGTGACAAGGTGTATATGGCATATTTTGATGAAATTTCAAAGGGTACACCAACTCTTGATATTTCAGATTGTCCTGATTTAGGTCCTGTTCTCATTGCACTTGCATCACTTAAAAACGGTGCTGTACTTACGGGCACAGACCGATTGAAGATTAAGGAAAGTGACCGCGGACAGGCTATGCATGAGGAACTCACTAAACTTGGCGGAGGTCTGATTTTTGGAGATAATTCAATTGCAATACCAAAGCTTGAAAATGTGAAAAATACCAAATTACTTGACGGACATAATGATCATCGTATTGTTATGGCAATGTCACTGATTCTTTCTGTGTTTGGCGGACAAATAGGTGGTGCAGAAGCTGTCAGAAAAAGTTACCCATCATTTTTTGATGATATAAAAACACTTGGCGCAGAGGTAATACATAATGATAGTTAATGTAAGTAAAAAAATATTGATAGTCGGATTAGGTCTTCTTGGCGGTAGCTATGCAAGAATACTCAAAAGATTTGGCTTTCACATAAGTGCAGTCACAAAGGATCAAAGTTCTGTGGATTATGCACTCAGAGAAGGAATTATCGATGAGGGGTCGACAGAACTTGATGAGCGTATGATAGGTGAAGCTGATATTGTTATTTTTGCTCTGTACCCCCATATTTTTGTTGAGTGGATTGAGAATAATCAGAATCTTCTCAAAAGCGGAGCATTAATCACTGACGTTACAGGTGTTAAGTGCAGCATTGTCTATAAGGTGCAGGAGTTGCTTCGTCCTGATGTTGAGTTTATTGCGGCTCATCCGATGGCAGGTAGAGAGGTTTCAGGTGTTGAAAACAGTACGGATAAGATGTTTACCGGTGCGAATTACATCGTAACGCCTACTGATAAAAATACTTCTGATGCAATCAGTACATGTATGGAACTCGGCAGATTGCTTGGTTTTTCTAATGTTACAACTCTTTCACCTGAAGAACATGATGAAATGATCGGATTTCTTTCTCAGCTTACTCATTGTATTGCAATAACACTGATGACCTGTAATGATAAAGAAAATATGGAGAAATATACAGGAGACTCATTCCGTGACCTTACCCGTATTGCTCGAATTAACGATCTGATGTGGAGTGAGCTTTTTATAGAAAACAAAAATGCACTTCTTGAGCAGATGAATCTTTTTGTAAACAAATTTAATGAACTTAAATTAATGCTTGAAACCGAAGATATTGAAGGGATGAGAAAAATGATGCGTCATTCAACCGAACGCAGAGCATTGTTTGATAAAAAATAACCCGGAGGCAACAAAAAAATGAATATGAATTTCAAAAGAAAATTACCCATTCCAATGGAGATAAAGGAACAGTATCCTGTAACAACTGAACTTGAAGCAATGAAAATTAAGCGTGATACTGAAATAAAGGATATTTTTGAGGGTAACGGTGATAAATTTATTCTTGTTATCGGACCTTGCTCAGCAGACCATGATGACAGCGTTATTGATTACATTTCAAGACTCAGAACTGTTCAGGATAAAGTTTCTGATAAAATTCTTATCATTCCCAGAATTTACACAAACAAACCTCGTACAACAGGTGACGGATACAAAGGCATGCTTCATCAGCCTGACCCCAATAAAGCAGAAGATATGCTGGCAGGTGTTGTTGCAATCAGAAGCCTACATATCAGAGCAATGCAGGAAACAGGTTTTACTTGCGCAGATGAAATGCTTTACCCGGAAAACTACAGATACCTTAACGATGTACTGTCATATGTTGCAGTAGGTGCCAGATCTGTAGAAAATCAGATACACCGTTTGACAGCAAGCGGATTGGATATTCCTGTAGGCATGAAGAATCCTACATCAGGTGATATTTCAGTTATGATGAATTCTATTACAGCAGCGCAGCACTCTCACACATTTATTTATAGAGGATGGGAAGTTGAAAGCTCAGGCAATCCTCTTTCTCACGCTATTCTCAGAGGTTATGTTAACAAGCACGGACAGTCAATGCCTAACTATCATTATGAAGATCTTATTCATCTTGCGGAATTATATGATAAGTCAGGTCTTGCAAATCCTGCAGTTATCATTGATACAAACCATGCAAACTCAGGCAAAAAGTGGATGGAGCAGCCCAGAATTGCAAAAGAGATTCTTTATAGTTGCCGTCATTCTGCTGATGTCAAGAAGCTTGTGAAAGGTCTTATGATTGAAAGTTACATTGAAGATGGTGCTCAGAAGCCTGAAGAATGCATTTACGGTAAATCAATTACAGATCCTTGTCTCGGATGGGAAAAGACAGAAAGGCTTATTTACGACTTAGCTGATATACTGTAATTTTGAATATCATAAATACAAAGAAGCAGACAAGTTTATATTGTCTGCTTCTTATGTTATTAATGTTGATAATTCAGTTTTTTGCTGATATAATAAAAAAGGAGGCGATAAAATGGATAAATTATATATTCGCGGTAAAATAGCTCAGGCTTGGTATAATTTTACCGAAGGTTTGGTTTACGGACTGACATACAGCCCTGCACCTGATTGTGTAACATACCACAAGCAAGTAAAATACGGTGATGATAAATTTCAGTATGTTAATATTTATCAGCATAAAGATTCCGTTAAAAGACCATTGCTTATTTATATTCACGGCGGAAGTTGGGTGTCAGGTATAACAGAAATGAGAAATGCCTACATTTCTGAATGGGCTAAAAAAGGTTTTAATACAGTTTCTGTGAGTTATACTTATGCTCCGCAAAAAATTTATCCTGCACAGCTCCAGGAGGTTTTCAGCGCAATTGATTTTATTTATGATAATGCTGATAAATATAATTTTGATACAGATAATATTGTTCTTGCAGGGGAGAGCGCAGGCGGGTACTTTATTTCATATATTGCATCTGTTCTCGGTAATAATCAGATTCCTAAGGAGCTCAAACTTAAGTTCAAGCATATTAACGATATAAAAATAAAAGCAATGGTTTGTCTTTCAGGTTGCTTTGATCTTCGCAGAATGAGTGATCCGTCAAAACCGCAATCAGGTTTTCCTGATATAAAAACAATGGTAAAATCTTATCTTCATAAAGATTTTAATGATGCTGTAGAATTTCTTAATTCTGAAGACGGCATGTATGTATCACCTCAGGTGAACAGAGATTATCCTCCTACCTTTCTTGTTTGGGGAGATAAAGATTTACTGAGATATGAATCTTTCGATTTTGCAGAGGAATTAAGACAATGCGGTGTAGAATATAAGCTTTACAAGGCTGATGGTATCGTCGGTATGCACGCATGGACAATAGTGCAGTTGTTTGATAAGAGCAGAAAATGCTTTGTTGAAACATTTAACTACATTAAGAAATATATTAATAATACAGATTACATCGGATAATAAGTGAAAACTTAGTCTGAGGATTAAAAAAAAGACGATATCAAATGATATCGTCTTTTAGTATGTTTGATTTTATTCAGCAGCTTCTTCAGCAGCTTCAGCCTTTGCGAGGAGTTCTTCGATGGGAACTGCTGTGCCTTCGGGAACTTCATCTTCAGCTGTTTCTTCAACTTCAGCTTCTTCGGGAGCAAGGAGAGCCTTGATTGAAAGGCTGATGTGCTTCTTTTCGAAGTCGATGTTTGTGATCATAACCTTAACTGTGTCACCGATGTTAAGCTCATCCTGGGGCTTTTCAACTCTGTGATTTGCAATCTGTGAGATGTGAACAAGACCCTGAATATGGGGAATGATCTGTGCGAATGCACCGAATGTTGTAAGGCTTACGATCTGAACGTCAATGATTGAACCAACGGGGTAGTCTCTTCTGAGGATTTCCCAGGGGCTGTCTTCGATCTTCTTGTAGCCGAGAGAGATCTTCTTGTTTTCAGCATCAATCTTCTTGATTGTTACTTCAAGCTTATCGCCAACTGCAACTACTTCTGAAGGATGCTTGATTCTGTTCCATGAAAGTTCTGTTCTGTGGCAAAGACCCTGAACACCGGGAGCGATTTCAACGAATGCACCGAACTCTGTAAGAGAAACGATTGTGCCTTCATATTTCTGATCAACTTCAACCTGAGCCCAGAATGCATCTCTTGATGCCTTTCTTGCTTCACGGAGAACTGAATTGATTGAGCCTACAACTCTTCTTCTTCTGTTGTCAACATCAATGATTCTGAACTGAACAGTTGTGCCCTTGAGAGCTTCGAGATTGTCGTTCTTTGAAATTGTTGCCTGAGAAGCGGGGATAAATACTCTTACACCGTTTGAGAAAACAATAACACCCTTGGGGAGAATTTCTGAAACTGTGCCTTCAAGTACTTCTGCATTGTCTTTTGCTGCTGCAATGCTGCTCCAGTTAGCCTGAGCATCATAACGTTTTTTGGACAGGGTAATGAAGCCGTCAGCGTCATTAGTTTTCATGATGATGAGGTTAAGTTCATCGCCAACCTTAACTTCCTTTGCAGGGTCAGCTGTAGGATCAGCGCTGTACTCATCATAAGGAATGATACCTGTCTGCTTTCTGCCTATATCTACCTGAATTTCAGTAGGTGTGACACGAAGAACGATACCCACTACCTTCTGATCGGAA
>JAZUCO010000151.1:0-19681 GCA_045639185.1 Acutalibacteraceae bacterium | reverse complement strand
CATCAAAACGGTAATGTCAATACTTTTTTTGAATTTTTTTTAATTTTTTTCAAAATTTATTTTTTTACGTAAAATTCTGACTGTTTCTGATCTTTTCTTCTATATATTTATTATTTATTTTTTTAATAAAATTATAAAAATCTATTGTGAATAAATATCTTCTGTGCTATAATAAATTGATTTATATTGGTTATTTATATTCAATAATCATTAAAAGAAATAAGTATATAATTCTAAAATGAATAGGAGATAAATATGAAAGCTTTAAGAGAATTCACAAAAGAAGAACTTTCAGCATTTGTTGCTGAAAATCAGAAACGTTATGATGACATTAAGGCAGAAGGTCTTGCAATTGATATGTCAAGAGGCAAGCCCTCTCCCGTACAGCTTGATATGGCTTTTGAAGATTTCAAAAAGGCATTTGAAATTACAGATTACACAAGCAAAACTGGTTTTGACTGCAGAAACTATGGTCTTCTTGACGGTGTAGCAGAAGCCAAGGAACTTTTTGCAGAACTTCTCGGTGTTGAAACAAAGAATATCATCATCGGCGGTAATGCAAGCCTTGAGCTTATGTTCAGCTTCATCAGCCAGTGTTACTCACACGGTATCGGTGGTTGCAAACCCTGGAGTCAGCAGGAAGATGTAAAGTTCATCCCTGTTGTTCCCGGTTATGTTCGTCATTTCGGTATTGCCGCATACTTCGGTCTCCCGATGGTGAATGTTCCCATCAGTGCAACAGGTCCCGATATGGATATGGTTGAAGAACTTGTAAAGGATCCTTCTGTAAAGGGTATGTTCTGTGTTCCCAAGTACTCAAATCCCGACGGATTTACATATTCAGAGGAAACAATCGAACGTCTTGCAAAGATGAAACCCGCAGCTCCTGATTTCAGAGCAATCTGGGATAATGCATACATCATCCACGAAATTTATGAAGAGGGTGATGAACTTGCAAAAATGTTTGATTATGCAAAGAAATACGGCACAGAAGACAATTTCGTTGAATTCTGTTCAACATCAAAGGTTACATTCCCCGGTGCAGGTATTTCAGCAATTGCAGCTTCAGATGCAAACATCAAGGAAATTCTCGGCAGACTTACAATTCAGATTATCAGCTATGACAAGATGAATCAGCTCCGCCACGCAAAGATGTATCCCACAGTTGATGCACTCAAGGAAGTTATGAAGAAACACGCTGCAATTATGCGTCCCAAGTTCGATGCGGTTCTTGATATGCTTGAAAAAGAACTCGGTGGTCTCGGCATTGCATCATGGCACAAGCCCGGCGGCGGATATTTCGTTTCTCTTAATGTTGACACAGGCAGCGCAAAATATGCAGGTCAGCTTTGTAAGGAAGCAGGTCTCACACTTACAGGTGTAGGCGCAACATTTCCCTATAAAAATGACCCTGAAGATAAGAATATCAGAATTGCTCCTTCTTATCCTTCTGTTGCAGAGCTTGAAAAGGCTGCAGAGCTTCTTTGTGTAGCTGTAAAACTTGCAGCAGCTGAGGCTTTATCATGATAAGGGTCGGTCACGGTTACGATGTGCACCGTTTCGCTGAAAACAGAGACTTGTTTTTAGGCGGTGTGAAAATAGACTATGAAATGGGGCTTCTCGGTCATTCAGATGCAGATGTGCTTCTTCACGCAGTAAGTGATGCAATTCTCGGTGCTGCTGCACTAGGCGACATCGGTCAGCATTTTCCCGACAGTGACGAAAGATACAAGGGTATTGATAGTATGATACTTCTTCGTCACGTTGTTGCTCTTCTCGGAGACAGAGGATACAGAGTGGGAAATATTGATGCAACTGTAATTGCGCAGAAACCCAAAATCGGCAAATATACAAGACAGATGGCAGAAAATATTGCCGCTGCCTGCGGAATTGATGCCGATATGGTAAATGTAAAAGCTACAACTGAGGAAAATCTCGGTTTTACCGGCAGACTTGAGGGGATTTCTTCTCACGCTGTCTGCCTTATTGTGAAAGATTAAATCAGTTCAAACTGAAAATCAGGCGGTGATCAAATTGAATTTTTTTGGTTTACTTTCAATATCTGATACACTCTCATCAACGTGGGAAATGTTTTTGGGAGCTGTTAAAAGTCTGAATTCATTCAAAGACGTGATCGATATTCTGATGGTTGCACTTGTTATCTATGCGTTTATCCTTCAGATGAGAAAGACACAGTCTATTCAGATAATGAAAGGTCTCGGTCTTGTAACAGTCTTATACCTGATTGTAAATCTTCTTGAAATGAATTCAAGTAAATTTATATTCAGCCAGGTATTCAGCGATTTGCTTGTTATTCTCGTTATTATTTTCAGCGGAGAAATACGGCAAGCGCTTGAAAAGATGGGACAGAAGAAAAGATTTTCAATCCTTTCGTTGTTCAGTTCGGGCAGTGATAATGAGCAGATGTATGATGTCATAAATCATGTATGCCGTGCTTGTGCATCAATGAGTGAAAGCAAAGTAGGTTCACTTATTATTTTTCAGAGAAAGTCATTGCTTGGCGATATAACAAGACAGAGTGTCTCAATCGATTCATGTGTAACAACAGAAATGCTTCTGAGCATTTTCTATCCGAAAGCGGCACTTCATGACGGTGCAATAGTAATCAAAGACGGCAGAATTGCAGCCGCAAGATGTGTTGTTCCTCTGAGAAATGAAAAAGAAGTAAATCTTCATGTCGGAACAAGACACAGAGCTGCAATTGAAGTTACAATGCGTTCAGATGCTATTGCTGTTGTAACAAGTGAGGAAACAGGTCTTATTTCTGTTGCCTGTGCAGGTCAGCTCAAGAGAGGGCTTACAGATGCTGAACTCCGTGAGTTGCTGATTGATTTCCTGGTGGATACAGAAGAAAGCAAGAGCAAGAAATTTTCCTTCAGAAAAAAACAGAAGGAGGATGCAGAGAATGAGTAAGAAAAACAACCAGATAGGTAAAAAAATCAAAAAAATGATTCATGGTTTTTCTGAAAGCAACAAAATGATATTTTTTATATCACTTTGCATTTCATTTCTCATATGGGTTGCGGTTGCAATGTATGCAAGTCCTGAGGAATCAGCAGTCATTTACAATGTCCCCATAACCATTAATACAGAAAACAGCCTGGTCGGTCAGAACGGATACAAGACTTTCTGGCAGAGTGATGAAAAGATAGATGTTACCATAACAGGTCCCAGATATCTTGTAACTTCTGTTACAGCAGAAGACCTGAATGTTTCTGCTGTGCTCAACAACGTTGATTCTGCAGGTGTATCAGACCTTTCTCTCAAGGTTTCATTGAAATCAGAGAGTCAGGATATCAGAATTTCATCTTATTCAAAAAAGACAATCAGCGTTTATTTTGATGAAGAGGCAGTAAAGACTTTTGATATAAAAATAGACAGCGATGCTGTTGCAGAAAAGATTGCAGAAGAATATCAGCTTGATTCCTGCGAAATGACAATTTCAAAAGTTTCACTCAAAGGTCCCGCAACAGAGATGAAAAAGATTGTTGATGTTGTTGCAAACCCTGTTCTGCCCGAAGAATTACTTTACGAAACACAGACTGTGCCTGTAGGTCTCAGCTATGAAGGCGCAAACGCTGCAGATACAGTTTCAATAAACAAGTATGTTGAGCTTGTTGAACAGCAGGAATTTTATGCAAAAATCAATATAGACAAACTTGTTCAGCTTACACCTCAGGTTGAGTTTGAGGGTACAAAAACAGGTGAAGTCACACAAAAAATCAACATAAATACGGTTATTGCAAAAATAGATACCGAATTTGATTATACATCTGACACACTTACTGTTCTCAAGGTTAACTATGCAGACCTTTATGAAGGTGTGAACAGCTTTTCCGTAAAGGCATCTGATCTTGAGTTGCCCGATGGCGTAACAATTCCCGATCAGACATTCACATTCAATATAGAAGTGACTTATACGGCATATACAGAAAATTAAAATTTAAGGAGTGAGGTCAATGTTCAGAAAAATCATATGTGTAGTGCTTACAATATTGTCTGTTGTTTTTGTTTTCAGCGGATGCAGTTCATTGACCTTCAATTCTCCCGAAAATCTTGTTCGTCCGCCGAAACTTTCAGGTGCAGACGGTGAATTGCAGAAAGCATTTGAAAGTGCGGTAAGCGAAAAAGGCGAATATATTCTCAAATACCCTTCAGCAGGTAATTATAAATCAGCTTTTGTTCGTGCTGATTGTGATAACGACGGTGATTCCGAAGCATTTGTTTTTTATTCACTTAAAACAGAAGAGATGGCTGTTTATATGTATATGCTTGATTACAAAAACGGTGAATGGAATCCCATAGGCGAAGTCCCCGGTGAAGGTAATGACATTTATTCTATTGAATTCTGTGACCTCAATGCAGACGGAATTAGCGAATTGCTTGTTGGTTGGAGTTCAATAGATTCCAAAGCTAACAAAAAGCTCGGCATTTATCACTCTGATAACACCGGAGGGCTGATGAATTACAAAGTTATCGGCATTGAACCATACACTGCGATGTATACGGTTGATATTGATGCTGACGGGCATCAGGAAATTCTTACAACGCTTATTAATTCAACGTCCGATACTTACACAACTGAAGCAAAGCTTCTTAAAATGGCTAAAGCTCAGGTAAATACGTGGCAGATAAATCCCATAGGTCAGGTAAATCTCTATTCGGGAATTACTGCTGTAAACAATATTGCATCATGTTACTCAAATGATATCCGCTATCTATACATTGACGAAACAGCAGGAGATGCATACCTTACAGAACTGCTTTATTGGGATACAGAGCAGAAAACTCTTGTTTCTGCATTGAAAATTGATCCTGTTTCAATTGCAATGTGCCCCACAAGCAGATCACTTCCTCTTGTGTGTCAGGATATTGACGGTGACGGTGAACTTGAGATTCCCGTTACAAAAATGATACAGGACAGTAATGTTGTGTTTACATCAAATGACACTGAGGCAGAAGTAAATCTTCAACCTGCTGCATCAACTAATATATACGTCACAAGCTGGAAGAAGTTTGATGAAGGACGTTTTACAACTGTTGACAGTTATATTGAAAATTCATACGATAACTTCCGTCTTGATTATGATGAGGAAACAATGAGTAACTGGAGTGTCCGCTTCTTTGCAGATAAAGGGCTTTCTGAATTCTATATGATTGAGCAGACAGATGACCCTGAGTCTCCCGTCAATTCAGTATTGCTTTTCTCTATATCAAAAGCGACAATTTCAAACGAAGCCGTTGATTCAGTTATTGCTATGACAGATGTGTCAAGATACACTTGTCAGATAACTGAAGCCGGTGCAGAAGCAGGATATGATGTTGACTCAATTTCAAAAATGGTTACTGTTACCGAAGAATAAGGGGAGTGACATATAATATGAAAAGAATTCTTGTTGCAGAAGACGAATCCGCAATCAGAGATTTTATTGTTATTAATCTCAAGCGCAGCGGGTATGATGTTGTTGAAGCCGAAAACGGCAGAATCGCAATTGAAAAATACAATGAGTGCGGAGGAGATTTTGATATTGCCTTGCTTGATATTATGATGCCCGAAACAGACGGTCTTGAGGTGTGTAAGTATTTAAGACAAAAGAGCAGTACCATAGGCATTATGATGCTTACAGCAAAATCTCAGGAGATGGATAAGGTTACAGGTCTTCTTGTGGGAGCAGACGACTATGTCATCAAACCGTTTTCGCCCTCAGAGCTTATGGCACGTATAGATGCCATTTACAGACGTGTTACTATCAATAAGGAACTCGCAGACAAAACAAAGAGTCCTTCAGATTGTGTTGAAAGCGGAATTTTCACTCTCAATCTGAGAAATCGTACACTCAAAAAAGACGATGAACCCATTGAACTGACTCAGGTTGAGTTCCAGATTATGGAGTTTTTTATGAGCAATCCCGAAGTATCGCTTACACGTCTTGATATTCTTCAGCACGTATGGGGCGATGATTATTACGGTGATGAGAAAGTTGTCGATGTCAATATCAGACGACTTCGAATGAAAATAGAAGATGATTCTTCAAACCCCGAACATCTTACAACAGTATGGGGTATGGGATACAAATGGATTCCCTGATTTGTAATTTTTATTAAGGAGGAAACGGTATGCGTACAGGCGGTATCACAAAGCGCTGGATAATGAACACTCTCAGCGTTATCATACTTATTCTTGTTATAGTCAATGTCTGTGCGTCCGTTTTTATAAAGAATTATTACTACGAAATGGCAGAAACAACAATCGATTCAAAAGTTCAGCGTTCTGCCGTACAATCTTTTTTCAATAATTATACCAACTCAAATGAAGATTTGTTTGCAGAAGGCGCAAGAGAGTTTGCCGAAAGTTTCGGTTACAGCTATCTTATGGATGTGTGGGTAATTGACAATAAGGGAAGTGTTCTTGTTTCATCTGCAGGTTTCTCTGTCAATGATTCTGCAGGTATGGCAGACTTTGAAATGGCAAAATCCGCTGAAAACGGAACAGGTATGTGGACAGGCAGAAACAGCAATGGTGAAAAGATAATGGCAAAGACGTTCACAATCCTTAATTCAGACGGTACTCTTGCAGGTGCGGTAAGACTTATCGTATCTCTTGAAGATCTCGACAGTCAGCATATTTTTTATACATTATTTATAATGGTATTGTGTATTGTTGCTCTTGCACTTGTGGCTGTTTCAGGTATATTCTTCATCAGGTCAATCGTAAGACCTGTTGCACGAATCAATGACACCGCAAAACTCATTGCAAAAGGTGATTTTAATGCAAGGGTTGAAAGCGGCAATAATAACGACGAAATCAGTGAACTCTGCGACACGGTCAACTATATGTCTGAAGAGATTTCCCGTGCAGACAGAGTGAAAAATGACTTCATTTCCACAGTTTCACACGAGCTGAGAACACCTCTTACCGCCATTAAAGGCTGGGCGGAAACAATAAGAGATATCGGCGACCAGGAAATGACAGAAAAGGGTATTGATATCATCATCAGCGAGGCAGACAGACTTTATAACATAGTTGAAGATCTTCTTGACTTCTCAAAGATGCAGAGCGGCAGAATGGTTATGCGTGCCGAACCTGTTGATATCATAGATGAACTCGATTCAGCGGTAAGTGTATTCAATGACAGATCAAAACGTGAAGGAATTACACTTATCTATAATTCACCAGATATTACGGCACCTATGTCTGCAGACAGAAACCTGATAAAGCAGGTTTTTGCAAATATTCTTGACAATGCTTTCAAATATACAAAAAGCGGCGGAAGAGTTGCTGTTTTTGCAGAGCGTGCGGGGGATAATCTTGTTGTCTCCGTTGCGGATACGGGCTGCGGTATTTCTCCTGAGGATCTTCCTCATATTACCGAAAAATTCTATAAGGCAAATATGTCGGTAAGAGGCTCAGGTATCGGTCTTGCGGTTGTTGACGAAATTATAAGAATGCACAACGGCAAGCTTGACATTGCAAGTTCGCAGGGAAGAGGAACAGTTGTTACGATTTTCCTTCCCCTTGATGATACAGAATGAAAGGATGGCTAAAAAATGGCAGATAAAGTTAAAGATATAAATCCCAGACTCGGCAAAGCCGGCGGACAGGCTCTTATGGAAGGCATAATGATGAACGGTCCCGAAGGCGCAGCTATCGCAGTCAGAAAAACAGACGGCACAATAATTACCGTGCCCAAGGAATTCAAACATGCACGTGATAAGGTGAAAATCCTCGGTATTCCCGTTATCAGAGGTATTGTGAATTTCATTGAATCAATGCTTCTGGGCTATAAGTGTCTTATGGAGTCAGCAGAGCTTTCAGGACAGCTTGAGCTTGAAGAGTCAGAAGAAAATATGTCAAAGTTTGATAAATGGCTTAGTGAACATTTCGGACCCAAAATGATGTCTGTTATTTCAGGTATTGCAATGGTTCTCGGTGTTGTGCTTGCATTCGGTCTGTTTGTATATGCTCCATCAAAAGTTATTGCACTTCTTGACACATATCTTCTCAAGGATTTCCTTGTTACACACGCACTCAGACCTCTTTGTGAAGGTATTATAAGAATTATAATTTTTATCGGCTATCTTGCTGCCGTTACAAATATGAGAGATATCAAGCGTGTCTTTATGTATCACGGCGCAGAGCACAAAACAATCTTCTGCTACGAAGCAGGCGAAGAGCTTACAGTTGAAAACGTTAAGAAGTACAAGCGTTATCATCCCCGTTGCGGAACAAGCTTTATGTTTATTATACTTATTATAAGTATTGTCGCATCATCTGCTCTTGCAGTTATTCTCAGACAGTTTCCCGCTCTTATGATTGGCGACAAACATATTCTTGATGTAGCCTGGGCTTGGTCAATCATCAAGGTTATGATTATGCCTCTTGTAATGGGCGTGGGTTATGAAATTCTCAAATTCTCAGGCAAGCACGATAACAAATGTATGAGAATCCTTGTGGCTCCCGGTCTCTGGATGCAGAAACTTACAACAAAAGAGCCTGATGATGATATGATTGAAGTCGGCATTGCAGCACTCAAGGCTGTAACAGAAGGAATCAGAACAACTGAAGAAACAAAGGCAGAATCTTCAGAAGAAACACAGCCTGACGGAGAAAACGAAAGTGACTGATATAAAAAATCTTGTCAGAAATGCCGCAAAAAAGCTCGTTTATTCTGATGCTCCGGAAGTGGATGCGTATGAGCTTTTTGAAAAGGCAACAGCTCTTTCCTCAAATGATATTCTTCTTAGTCCTTTGCGTGAAATAAGTGAAGAAAAACTCATACTTTTTGATTCTTTTATTGAAAAGAGAGCAACGGGTTATCCGCTTCAGTATATTCTCGGTGAATGGGATTTTTTCGGCAATACATTTTTTGTGAATGAAGGTGTGCTCATTCCCCGTTGTGAAACTGAGCAGATTGCCGATGAATGTTGTACTTTTCTTAAAATGAAAAAAAATAAGGTCGTTTTTGACCTTTGTTCAGGTAGCGGTTGTATAGGACTTTCAATTGCCGCCAAAAATCCTGATTGTAAGGTATATCTTTTTGATATTTCACCCTTTGCGCTTGAGTGTTCAAAGAAGAATCTTGAGAAAATGGGACTTACTAATGCAGAAATTATTGAATATGATATTTTTTCGGGATTTGATAAGTCAAAACTTCCTTTTCCCGATGTGATAGTTTCAAATCCTCCCTATGTTACGAGAGAAGAATTTGAAACACTTCAGAAGGAGATTTTCTTTGAACCCGAAACAGCTATTGTCTGCGAGGGTGACGGTCTTGATTTTTACAGGGCAATTGCTGAAAAGTGGCTTCCTTATCTTGCAGAAGACGGTTTCTTTATGCTTGAAAGCGGTGAGGAGCAGCCTGTAAAAATAACAGAAATTCTTGAAAATACAGAAGCATTCAATACATCTATATATAATGTAATGTGTTGTGATGATATATTCTCGGTAGAGAGATTTGTAAAAGGAGTAGGTAAAAATGCTGTTTGATATAATGGATTATATCCGTAGCGGGCAGTATCAGCTTATATTTATACAACTTGCATCTATATTGTATGTTGTTTTCTGCACTCTTCCCGTGCACGAATTTGCACATGCATGGATGGCGGTAAAACTCGGTGATGAAACTCCCCGATACAAAGGCAGACTTACACTCAGACCAATGGCTCATATTGATATTATCGGTGCCGCAATGATTCTTCTTGTGGGATTCGGTTATGCAAAGCCCGTACCCGTCAATATCAATAACCTTAAAAACGGCAGAAAGAGTTTTGCTCTTGTCGCTCTGGCAGGACCTGTTTCAAATATCATAATGGCATTGATTTTTACATTGTGCAAAACAGCGATTTATGTGCTTGCATCAAAAGCAATTGTGCCGGGTATAGTGTACACAGTTTTCGGCGTATTCTTTATGTATGCGGCAACAATCAACATTTCTCTTGCAGTGTTCAATCTGTTGCCTATACCTCCTCTTGACGGTTCAAGAATCGCCACACTTCTTATTCCTTCAAAATATTACTACAAAATAATGCAGTATGAAAGATATATAATGATAGGTATGTTCGTTCTTCTGTGGACAGGAATTCTGTCAACTCCGTTATCTTTACTTGGCGGACTTGTTTCAACAGGTATTGATTTTATCGCAGAACTGCCTTTCAAACTGATGGGATTGTTATAATTATGGATAAACCGCAATATAAAACAGAGGTGTTTGAAGGCCCTCTTGATTTGCTTTTGCATCTCATTTCAAAACACAAACTGAATATAAACGATATTCCTATTTTTGATCTTGTTGAGCAGTATATTGCATACGTTCAGCTTATGCAGGAAGAAAATATGGAAATTGCAAGTGAGTTCCTTGAAATGGCGGCAAGACTTGTTTATATCAAAACAGTTTCGCTTCTGCCCGTTTATGAAGAGGCTGAAAACCTTAAAAAAGAACTCACGGGTGAACTTATCGAATATCAGGCTTGCAAGATAATGGCAAAAAAATTGTCAGAACAGTCAGGTGGCATTGATAAAATGGTGCGTACACCTACAGAAGTTGAAGCAGATATGACTTATTCAAGACTTCACGATGCTCTTGAGCTTTATTCTGCTTACATAAATGCTGCAGGAAAAAAACTCAAAAATCTTCCACCTGCAGAGGATTCTTTCAAGGAAATCGTTGAGAAAGCCGTTGTTTCCGTCAATGTGAAGATTGACAGTATTTATTCTATTGTTATGAAAACGGGAAGAATAAAGGTTTTTGATATTTTTTCAATGGCAAAAAGCAGAAGTGAGCTTGTTGCATCATTTCTTGCGATTCTTGAAATGGCAAAAGATAAGAGTATCAAGCTTACAGGTGAGCTTGAAAATCTTGAAATAGAAATTGATTTTAATGAAAACGGGGGTGATGACAATGGAGAAGCAGAAACTTAAAGCTGTTCTCGAAGCAGTTCTTTTTGCATCAGGTGAACCGCTTGATATTGAAAAAACGGCAAAAACTCTTCTTGTTGACAAATCAACTGTTGAGAATTGCCTCAGCGAAATTGCAGATGATTACAAATCAGCAGACCACGGCATTGAGCTTCTGAATCTTGCAGGGAAATATCAGTTTGCAACAAAAGAAGAGTTTGCACCTGAAATCAGAGCAATACTGAGTATGAAAAAGAATTCACCTCTTTCATCAGCTGCATTTGAAGTCCTTGCAATAGTTGCTTACAATCAGCCTGTTACAAAAGCGTTTATCGAGCAAGTCAGAGGTGTTGACTGTTCAGGTGTTATTGCAACTCTTTGTCAAAGAAATCTTATAGAAGAGCACGGAAGACTTGACTTGCCGGGCAGACCTCTGTTATACTGTACTACAGATAATTTCTTAAGGTGCTTTGAAATTTCATCGCTTGATGAATTACCGGAATTGCCTGAAAGACCGGTACAGCCTCAGATAAGTGATTCGGATGAGGTTGACGGTCAGATGTCACTTCTTTAATGCACCCGAAAATATATATGAAAAGGAGGCGTCAGGTTGATAGCTTTATGTATAATCGCAGGAATAATTCTGTTTTTTGCGGCTGTGCTGAGTATCAGAGCTCATATTCATGCAGAATATGAAGACGGTAAAGAGCTTACGGCATACGCAAAATGGGCGTTCCTCAAAATTCCTCTTCTGCCGGCACCTGAAAAAGAGCCTAAGCCGAAAAAAGCAAAAGAGCCAAAAAAAGAAGAGCCTGCTGAAGAAAAAGAACAACCTGCAGAGCCAAAAGCAAAGGGACCTAATCCCTTGCAGAATATTTATGAAAATGAACAGATTCAGGGTATTCTTGATTTGTTCAGAAAACTTCTTGAACTTCTTGATAAATTCGGCAGAAGGATAGTTCATTCATTCGTAATTGATGAATTGTTTCTTGATGTTGATATTACCCGTGGTGATGCGGCAGAAACAGCCGAAAGCTACGGTAAAATGTGTCAGAAAGTATTCCCGATAACAGGCGCAGTTGTTGCAAACTGTGATGTAAGGCAGTACTGTATAAATGTTGAACCGGATTACATAGCGAGAGAGGGAACAAGAGTTGCTTTCTCAGCAGAAATCTCACTTAATCCGAGAAAACTTATAAATGCTGTTCTCCTCTTCGCATTCGGAGCAGTATTCAAACTCGGTATAAGACTTATAAAAGACCTTAAACCGAAAAATGCCGCAGTAAAGAACGATGTGGCAACAGAAAACTCTTCAGAAGTAAAGTCTGAAGAATCAGAAATTGTTAATAATTCAGAGAGTGGTGTATCATAATGAAAAATCAGTCAGCAGAAAAAATTCTTGCAACAACTATCGAGAGAGTACGTGACCTTGTTGATGTAAGCACTATCGTAGGCGAACCTATTCAGGTAAGTGCAGACCTTACAATCATTCCCATTTCAAAGGTTACATATGGCTTTGCATCAGGCGGTTCAGACTTCCCCTCAAAGAACAATGTTGAACTTTTCGGTGGCGGCGGTGGTGCAGGTATCACAATCAACCCCGTAGCATTCCTTGTATGCAACAAGGGAGAAGTTTCAATCAAGCACATCACAGCATCAGACAATGCTGCTGAAAGAGCTGTTAACCTTATTCCCGAAATGTTTGAAAAGGTTACAAATTTTGTTGACAGACAGAAACAGGCAAAGGCTCCCGCAGAACCTGAAGTAGAAACTGTTGTTGTTACAGAATAATTGAATAAATAAGTGATTTGTATTCCGCCGCTTACATAATTATATGTAGGCGGTGGTTGGTATGCTTAAAAGAATAATATCGGTAGTTGTAATTTCTGCAATTCTCGCAGTTTTTTCTATTTTTGCCAAGGGGCTTGAACAGTCAGATTTGTCTGCAAAAGCAGCAGTTTTGTATTATCCCGATGGAAAAACAGTGCTTTTCCAAAAGAACGCAGATATGCAACTTTCAATGGCAAGCACCACAAAGATTATGACTTCGCTTATTGCTCTTGAGGAGAATACCCCTCTGCGTGAAATCACCATTACTGAAGAAATGGTGAATGTGGAGGGCACATCATCAGGACTCAGAGCAGATGATGTCATAACTCTTGAAAACCTCGTCAAGTGTATGATGCTTGAATCGGGAAATGATGCGGCAAATGCCGTGGCAATTACGCTGGGCGGCAGTTTTGATGGATTTTCGGTAATGATGAATAATCGTGCTGAAGAAATCGGAATGAAAAATACGTCGTTTGTGACTCCGTCGGGACTTGACCATGAGAATCATTATACAACGGCATATGATATGGCTCTGTTGTCGGCAGAAGCGATTAAAAACAAGCAGTTTGCTGCTGTTTCTGCAATGGCTTCCGATACAATATCTTTTGTGAACAGCGATAAAACGGTAACTCTGTATAATCATAACCGACTTATAAACTCCTATGACGGATGCTTCGGCATAAAAACGGGATTTACAAAGAAGAGCGGAAGATGTCTTGTAAGTGCTGCCACCAGAGACGGAATAACGCTCATTGCCGTGACACTCAATGCGGGTGACGATTGGAATGACCACGAAAAATTGCTTGATTACGGTTTTTCCGTTATAAGTCCCTGTGTGGCTGATACGGATTTTTCATCTTTCTCCGTGCGTGTGGCAGGTGGTGAAAAAGATACCGTTATTCCTGTTGCAGATAATACAAATCTTAATTTGATAACTGAAAATGCTGACGGAATATACCGAAGGGTATATCTTCATAAAATTCTTTTTGCCCCCGTCGAAAAGGGTGAAGTGATAGGTTATGCACAGTATTTTTCAGGTGACAGAATGATAAAGGAAATTCCGCTTACCGCATCAGAGTCAATAAATGCAAAAAGCGGAGAAACTGAACAAAATATATTTCACAGACTAAAAAGTCTGTTTGACAGTTGGTGGAAAAATGGCTGATAATAAAATTCGTCTGCAGAAATTTCTTGCAGAAAACGGTGTTGCATCAAGAAGAAAATCAGAAGAGCTCATTGAAAGAGGAAAGGTCCGTGTGAACGGTCACCCTGCTTCATTGGGTGATAAGGTTGATCCTAAAAGAGATCTTGTAACCGTATCAGGTGAAAGAGTTGTACCCGTTTCTTCAGGCAATGTTTATATTATGCTTAATAAACCCAGAGGATATGTTACAACAATGAGTGATGAAATGGGCAGAAAGTGCGTAGCGGAACTCGTTGCTGACATTGAAGAAAGAATTTTCCCCGTAGGTAGACTTGATAAAGACTCAGAGGGACTTCTTCTCTTCACAAATGACGGTGAATTTGCAAATATGATGACTCATCCGTCAATGCACATCTCAAAAACATACAGAGTAACAGTTAAGCCTCAGGCAAAGGAAGAGCAGCTTGTTGAACTTTCTTCAGGTGTTGTTATCGACGGTAAAAAGACACTTCCCGCATCTGTTCTTGTTATGAGTGACAGCGCAGAAAGAACTGTGCTTCAGATTACAATTCACGAAGGCAGAAACAGACAGATAAGAAAAATGTGTGAAGCTGTAGGTCTTGAAACTGTAAGACTTAAGAGAATTTCAATGGGTTCACTCAAACTCGGAACCCTTTCTGTTGGTACATACAGAGAACTTAAAAAGGAAGAAGTTTCAGCTCTCAAGAGAGCAGCACAGAAATCAAAGTCTGCAAATTCAAATAAGAGAAAATAATTGACAGAAGTTCTGTTATATTATATAATATTTTAATAACAAAATATAAGGAGGATAACGGAATGATCAGAAGTATGACAGGCTACGGCAGAGCTTGTGAAATGATTGACGGAATGAATATAACCGTTGAACTCAAAAGTGTAAACAGCCGTTATCTTGAATTTTCATCAAGAGTTTATAAAAATTATTCTTTCCTTGAGGATAAGCTCAAGACTCACGTCCGCCAGCTTATTTCAAGAGGTAAAGTTGAATGCAATATTCAGATTGATGCGCTTGAAACAGACGATGTTCTCGTTCAGCTTAATGAATCACTTGCAGCAGGCTATCTTCAGGCAGTAAACACTCTTTGTGAAAAATTCGGACTCGAAAATGATTACAAAGTTTCAAATCTTGCAAGACACGGTGATATTTTTGCCGTAAGAAAAGCTCCTGCAGATGAAGAAAAAATCTGGAATGCTGTTAAAAAGGTTGTTGATGCGGCAGCAGAATCTTTCATCTCAATGAGAGAGATTGAGGGTGAAAAGCTCCGTGATGACATTCTTTCAAGAGCAGATACAATTATTTCTTATGTTGAGAAAGTTGAAAAACGTTCTCCCGAAACAGTGAAGGAATACAACGACAAGCTTCTTTCAAGAATGAAAGACCTTCTCGGTGACGTGAATGTCGATGAACAGCGTCTTCTTACAGAAGCAGCAGTTTTTGCAGATAAAGTTGCGGTTGCTGAAGAAACTGTCAGACTCCGCAGCCATATAGAACAGCTTCATTCAATGATGACTCTCGATGAACCCGTCGGCAGAAAGCTCGACTTCCTTGTTCAGGAAATCAACAGAGAGACAAACACAATCGGTTCAAAGGCAAATGATATTGAAATTGCAAGAATCGTTATTGACGTAAAGGCTGAAATTGAAAAAATCAGAGAACAGATTCAGAATATAGAATAAGGGATATATTATGAAACTTGTAAATATAGGATTCGGCAATATGATAAATGCGGCAAGAATTATTGCCATTGTCAGCCCTGAATCAGCACCCATAAAGAGAATGATTTCAGACGCAAAGGAAAAAGGCTCACTCATTGATGCCACTCACGGCAGAAAAACAAGAGCTGTTATCATTGCAGACAGTGATCATATTATTCTTTCATATCTTCAGGCAGAAAAGCTCGGTGAACGTTTCAACGGTCAGGCTTCTGATATCTCAGGGGAGGAATCAATCGATGTTTGATATTTCATCAAAACTTGTTGTTGTATCAGGTCCCGCAGGTGTCGGCAAGGATACTGTTGTTGCAAAGCTTCTTGAAAAAGACAATACTTTTTCTCTTTCAGTTTCAGCTACAACAAGAGCGCCCAGAGGAGAAGAAAAACACGGAGTCAACTATTATTATTTCTCTACAGAGGATTTTCTTGCAAAAGTTGAGAATGATGATTTTATTGAGTATGCAAAATACGGTTCAAATTATTACGGAACACTTAAAAGTGATGTTGAACAGCGTATAGCAGACGGCAAGACCGTTATTCTTGTTATCGAAGTAAAGGGTGCCGCAAATATCAAAAAAATCTATCCCGGCTCACTTTCAATATTTGTTATGCCCCCTTCAGAGGAAATTCTTGAAAACCGCTTAAGAGGCAGAAATACAGAATCAGAAGAAGACATAATAAAAAGACTCAATATTGCAAAATCAGAGATTGAACAAAGAGTCAATTATGATTATATACTCGTTAACGATGACCTTGAGAAGGCAGTTGATGAGGCACATAGCGTTATAAAAAATCATACAAAATAAGATATATATAAACAGGATGGTGTAAATAAATGCTTAACGTAGATCTTCAGAAACTTATGAAGGGCAAAATCAGCCGTTACGAACTTGTTTCTGCAACAGCAAAAAGAGCAAGAATGATCGTTGATGAGGCAAACAGCAATAAGGATATCATTATTGAAAAGCCCGTCAGCATTGCAGTCAAGGAGCTTGAAAACGGTTCATGGAGCATCTGCAAGGACATCTGATGTTTCATCAGGGGTGATGCGAATTGGCTCATGTGATAACAGCTTCGGTTGCCGTTGAAAATACGGCTTACAGTTTTGATAAATTATTCGATTACCTTATACCCGAATCTCTGGCAGACAAAGTCAGGGCAGGGTGTAGGGTTTTAGTCGGTTTTGGCAGAGGCAGCAGAAAAAGACAAGGCTTTGTTTTTGCTGTGTCAGAAGACTTCTGCGATGACGGAATAAAGCTCAAACCTGTTCTCGAAGTGCTTGACGAAGAGCCTGTCCTCACAAAAGAAATGCTTGAGCTTGCATCATTTGTGGCAGACAGAACATTCTGCACCCTTTTTGATGCGGCAAGGTCTTTTCTTCCGTCGGGAATTTATCTTAAAGTAACTCAGATGTATGCATTGAAAGCTTCTTATGCAGATTATGATGATTTATCTGCAGAAGAGCTTCAGGTTATTGAATACCTGAGAAAAAAAGATAAATTCGTTAATTCCGAAAAAATTTATAAAGAACTCGGATTATTGCCGGATTCCGCATTGCTTGAAAAAATGAGCAAAAAGGACATCCTTCTTAAAAATGTTGACACACTCCGCAGAGTGAATGATGCAACTGTCAAAATCGTTTCTCTTTCTCAGGAATTTGCCGAAAGTGAAAATGATTCATTCAGACCCACAGCAAAGCAGAAGCTTGTTATTGACCTGCTTCGTGATATCGGCAGTGCATCTTCAAAAGAGGTGTCATATTATACGGGTGTTGCTCAGGGTGTAATTGAAAATCTTCATAAAAAAGGTATTCTTGATTATGATGATATGCCCGTTTACAGAACTCCCTCCGCTATGCGTGAAACACCGAGAAAAAAAGAAGAAATAATTCTCAGTGATATGCAGCAGAATGCGTATGAGAGGCTTTGTGCTCTCCGCGACGGAGACGAAGCTTCAGCCGCATTGCTGTACGGTGTAACGGGCAGCGGAAAAACAAAAGTATATATGAAGCTGATTGATGATGTGGCAGAAACAGACAATGGTGTAATTGTACTTGTGCCCGAAATCTCATTGACACCTCAGCTTCTGAATATGTTTTATTCAAGATACGGTGAAAAAGTTGCTGTCATTCACAGCGGTCTTTCTCAGGGTGAAAGACTTGATGAATGGAAACGCATTGCAAAAGGTGAAGCCACTATTGCCGTCGGCACACGAAGTGCTTCATTTGCTCCGGTTAAAAACCTTTCTCTCATTATTATCGATGAAGAGCAGGAAGGCTCATATAAATCAGAAATGACTCCCAGATATCACGCAAGGGATATCGCAAGATTCAGATGTGCTTATAACAAGGCATTGCTCGTGCTTGCGTCTGCCACACCCTCTGTGGAAAGTTATGCTTATGCAAAAAGCGGCAGATATGAACTAGTGGAGCTAACTGAGAGATATTCAAAAACAGGTCTGCCCAAAGTTGTTACCGTTGATGTTGCAGATAAAAACAATATGAACGGTCTGCTTACAATCAGCACACCGCTTGCAGATGAAATAAGATATAATCTTGAAAACGGTCAGCAGACGATTCTTCTTATCAACAGAAGAGGATTCAATACATTTGTTGCCTGCACAAAATGCAAAAGTGTTGCCTGCTGTCCCAATTGCAGTATATCACTTACTTATCACAGCGCAAATGACAGACTTATGTGCCATTACTGCGGTTATAGCGAGCCTATAAGAACAGTCTGTAACGAATGCGGTGAAGACACAATGCGTTTTTCGGGATTCGGCACTCAGAAAGTTGAGCAGGAGCTTGAAATTCTGTTTCCCGATGCAAGAGTACTTCGTATGGATGCCGATACAACATCTGCAAAAAATTCTCACGAAAAAAGCTTCAGGTTGTTTTCTGAGGGTGAGTATGACATTATGGTCGGTACTCAGATGGTTGCAAAAGGACTTGATTTTCCGAATGTCACACTTGTTGGTGTAATATCGGTTGACCAGCAGTTGTATAACGATGATTATAAGAGTTCAGAGAGAACTTTTGATTTGCTCACTCAGGTTGTGGGAAGAAGCGGCAGAGGTGAAAAATCAGGTAGGGCAGTTATTCAGACACTTGCTCCTGAAAATACTGTGATTGAACTTGCCGCAGAGCAGGATTATAAAGAATTTTATGATATTGAAATTGCCATAAGAAAGGCAATGGTATATCCGCCTTTTTGTGATCTGTGCGTTGTGGGATTTTCGTCACTTTCCGAACTAAAATCAAAAAGTGCGGCTGAATATTTCTTCAGAATATTCAAAGAAAAACTCAGCTCAGATTATAAAGATGAAAAAGTTATCGTTCTCGGACCCGTTCCGCCGAAACTTGCAAAAATCAACAACAGTTTCAGAGAACGTCTTATTATGAAATGTAAAAACACGGCAAAGTTCAGAAGGCTTGTTGCCGAATGTATAAAGGAATTTTCAACAAATAAATATTATGATAAAGTTACAGTCTTTGCGGATATAAATCCCGAAAGTCTGTATTGAGGTGAAAAGAAATGGCTTTAAGAAAAATCAGAACAGAAGAAGATCCCGTATTAAGCAAAGTCAGCAAACCTGTTGTGACATTTGATGCAAAACTTCATCTTCTGTTGCAGGATATGAAAGATACAATGCGCAAGGCGGACGGTGTGGGTCTTGCTGCCGTGCAGATTGGTATTCTCAGAAGGGTAGTTATAATGGATGTCGGTGATGAGCACGGTCTTGTTGAAGCTATCAACGGTGAAATCATCGAAGCAAGAGGCGAGCAGAAAGAGATTGAAGGATGTCTCTCTCTTCCTCATAAGTCAGGCGTAACATCTCGTCCTATGTACGTTAAATTCAAAGCTCAGGACAGATACGGCAACTGGTTCGAAGCAGAAGGTGAAGGACTTTTTGCAAGATGTGTATGTCACGAATTTGATCATCTTGACGGTATTGTTTTTACAAAAAAACTTGCAAAAGGTGAAACAGTAACATTTGACAGAGATTGAGGTGTCAATAATGCGTATAATATATATGGGAAC
>JAZUCO010000150.1:0-5364 GCA_045639185.1 Acutalibacteraceae bacterium | reverse complement strand
TGTCAAGGCTGCATTTGAAGGTATGACAGAAGGTACACTTACATACGCAAAGACAGATGCTTCTGATTATTCACGTGACCGTACTCCTCCCGATATCATGATCGAAGAACTTTACAGATTCATGTTCACTCCCGATGACGGTTCAATGGGAACAATCATCTCAAACTTCGGTGTTCATCCCGAATGTATCGGTTTCGGTACAAAGGTTGGTACATCTGACTTTGTTTACTACACAGAACAGGTAATCAACGAAGCAGGTTATAACTTCATCTTCATCCAGGGTGCAGTTGGTACATACACAGAAGATATGGGCGCTTCAAGTGACGGTCTTGAACTCGACAGAATCGAATCAACAATCCGTTACGGTGAAGAACTCGGTTACATCCTTCTCGGTATGACTCTTACAGAGGAAGAAAGAATGGTTTACGTTGACGCTGAAAGAGAAGCTCTTGCAGAAGGCAACGAAGACTACACTCCCTGGTACACAAGAGAAACTGTTGAAGAAACAGTTGTTGATCCTATCCTCAACATTGCTCACAAGGAATACCTTGCTCCCGTTGACAACGGCGTTTACGAACTCCTCGGTAAGCTTTCAGCTGCTAACAACACAATGGTTACAGACGAAAATGATAACTACTATGCTGTTACAGAAGTCGGTTTCATGGAACTCGGTAAAGACGTTAAGATCATTCTCTGCCCCGGTGAAACATATGCAGAACTCATCAAGGGCGGCGAAAATATGAGCGATTTCGCATATGCATCAGCATATGAAATCTTCGGCACAGAAGATGTTCTTGTATTCGACCTTGTAAATGACGCTCTCGGCTACATTATGCCCGACAGCTTCTTCACATACGCTACAATCAGATATTCAGAAGGTGAAGGTCTCCTCGGTATCACAATCGACAGCAGCTGGGGTCTTACTTCACTCGGCAGACATGCAGCTTCAAATATCTACGGTGAAATCTACAAGCTCGCAGAAAGCGTTCAGTAATAAAGCTTTATATCAGGACGGTAACTACGGTTACCGTCTTTTTTTATGCTTTCGACAAATAGTTATTGATTTCATTTTTCTTTTATATTATAATGTAATATGAATAAGTATTGAGCAAAGGATTTTATTATGCAGTTCAACTCTATCCACTTTCTTATATTTTTCCCTGTCGTTCTGGCGGTCTATTTTGTTATACCTAAAAAACTGAGGTATCTGTGGTTGCTTGTGACAAGTTACTATTTCTATATGAGCTGGAATGCAAAATATGCCGTACTTATCGCATTCTCCACAGTGGTCACGTATCTGTCAGGTATATTGATAGAGCAATTCGGCTTTGAGGAAGGCAAAAGCTATCAGTTATTGAAAAAACTGACACTTTTCCTAGGCATTTCATCAAACCTTGCAATACTGTTCTTGTTCAAATATCTGAATTTTGCTCTGGATACAATCAATCCGATTCTGAGCAGCCTCGGAATCACAATGGTTGAAAACAATTTTGACCTGTTATTACCCGTTGGCATTTCATTCTATACATTCCAGGCTCTCGGATACGTTATTGATGTTTACAGAAAAAATATTGAAGCAGAATACAATCTCTTCAGATATGCGCTTTTCGTTTCTTTCTTCCCGCAGCTTGTTGCAGGGCCTATTGAAAGATCAGGAAACCTTATAAATCAGCTTAAAAATGCACACAAAATCAACGTATGGAACTATGAACGCATCGTAAAAGGTTTTATGGTGATGATGTGGGGCTTCTTTATGAAAGTTGTCATTGCAGACAGAGCCGCAACAGTTGTCAATCATATTTTTGACAATTACTATGCATTCAACTCTTCCGCACTCATACTCGGTGCTGTTTTCTTTGCGCTTCAGATTTACTGCGACTTTGCAAGTTACTCAACAATTGCAATCGGTGCATCTCAGATAATGGGATTCAGCCTTATGGATAACTTCAATACTCCCTACTTTGCAATGTCAATAAAAGAATTCTGGAGCAGATGGCACATTTCTCTTTCAACCTGGTTCAGAGATTATCTTTACATACCTCTCGGCGGCAACAGAAAAGGTAAGTTCAGAAAATATCTCAATCAGATGATTGTTTTCCTTGTAAGCGGTCTGTGGCACGGTGCCGACTGGACTTATGTCGTCTGGGGCGGACTTCACGGTTCATATCAGATTATCGGTGAAATAACAAAACCCGTGAAAAACAAGATTACAGACAAGCTCAGAGTAAACACAAACGCAGCTTCATACAAAATGGTTAAAGTGCTCATCACATTTGCGCTCACCTGCTTTGCGTGGATATTCTTCAGAGCTGACTCAATAGAAATTGCCGGCAATTATATTTACAGAATGTTCACCTGTATTGACCCCTGGGCATGGACAACGGGAATTTTCTACTCCCTGAGCCTCGGCAGACAGGAAATGAATATTCTCCTCATTTCTGCAGCTGTGCTTCTGTTTGTAGATTTTATGAAACGCAAAAAGAATGTGCGTTTCGAAAACATTGCAGACAATCAGAATTCCTGGGTAAGAGGACTCATTCTTTTTGTTCTTGTTTTTGTTGTAATTATCTTCGGTGCATACGGTTACAATTTTGATGCACAGCAATTTATTTATTTCCAATTCTGACGCCCTTGAATTAAGGAGAAACAATGAAAAAGAACTTTATAAAAATTACTGCATTTTTACTTGCCACAGCGCTGACTTTCCTCTGTGCCGTGCAGGTGCTTGATTTCAAATATATGGACAGTATTTTCAAGGTTGATTCTTTCTATGAGCTTGAAGATAATACTGTTGATGTGCTCATTATCGGTTCAAGCCACGCATACCAGGGTATCAACACAGCTGTTTTGTGGGAAGAATACGGCTACTGCGCATTTGCTCTCTGCGGTGCCGCTCAGCCCGTATGGAACACATACTACTATCTTGAAGAAGCGCTGAAGACACAAACCCCTAAGGTAATCATTTTTGACACATATTATGTTCATATGTCAGACGATTACACAGATCCGAGCACGGCAATCAAGAATACATACGGTCTTAAATGGTCAGATACAAAGAAAGCTGCAATTGAAGTGAGTTTTGACCCTGAAATTTCAGGAAATCAGTATTTCTACAGTATTCTTCAGTATCACACAAGATATTCCGACCTTTCAAAAACAGACTTCTATCCTTATCAGGACAACAAGGCAATGTATGAAAACCACAAAGGTTTTTACTGCTATTTCAGAAGTGAAAACGTAAAGGAGAATAATCTTACCGGTGTTGATTATTACAATGATTTCACCGAAAAGGTTGATTTTTATTACAGAAAGATTTTTGAACTGGCAAAGAGCAAAAACATTCCCATAATCGCAACGGCAATCCCCTTCAATGCTGAAAATTATCATCAGGGATTCTTCAGAACAGCCGAGTTCATTGCAGAGTACGAGTACAATTCACCATTCCTCAATTTTGTTACTGAATACAAAACGGCACTCGGGCTTGATTACAAAACCGACTTTGCTGATTCACAGCATCTGAATTACAAGGGTAACACAAAGCTTACACGATTCATAGGCGATTATCTTAAAGCAAAGTATGATGTGCCTGACAGACGAAACGACTCAAAATATGAATCATGGGAAAAGGATGCCGAAGTTTACTACAATCAGCTTGAAAATCACGAAGTAACGCAGATAAACAATCTTTCCGCATACAAAGCTGTTTTCAATAACGACAGATATAAAATCGTGATGACATCATGCTACAAAGACCCCGATGATATCGCCCCGGAAGCAATTTCAAATATGATAAGACTCTGCCGTGAAATAGGCATTCCCGAGAATGAATATCTCTCAGGCGGTATGTGGATATTTGAAGGCGGCAAACAAACTTATTATAACAACTGTGCAGATGAAGACTTCAGAAAAATGGTCTCATTTGACAGATACAACGCAATTGAAATCAGAAATATAGAAAAAGAATATAACGCAAAGACAGGTGAAACATTTCTTGCAACAAGCATAATGTCAAACAAGTCTGACATTACAAAATGCAATTTCGGTCTTAACATTTATGTTTACGACACTTTCACAAAAACAAGAATCGACCTGCTCGGTTTGAATTATAAAGATAATTCAATAAAAAGATAATACAAAAAAAAGGAGCTGTAAAAACAGCTCCTTGATTTTTTTATGTTTTATCAGATTTCAGGAATATCAACTGTTACTTCCTTGCCTTCTTTTGCAGAACGAACAATACCGTCAATAATAGCCTGGTTGTAAATAATCTGGCTTGAGGGAACGGGTGCGGGAAGACCGTACTTAACAGCGTCAATGAATGAACGGATCTTCTTATCGAAGTTATCAACATCGTTATCCTTTTCGGGAATAACTGTTTCAACCTTTTCACCTGCAACGTCGTGGTAAATCTTGAGAGGACCGCCGATTGAGCCGTTCCAGCACTCTGTTGAAGGAATACGGAGTGAACCCTTTGTACCCATGATGATTGTATCACCCGGAGTGTCGAGGTGCATATCCCATGCAATTCTGAAGTCGAGGATGATGCCGCCTTCAAGACGAATGAAGCCTGCACCGAAATCGTCTACGCTGAACTTCTCTGCATATTCGGGATGAGCAGGATATGTTGCAGGATTCTTGCCGAAGAAGTCTGACATATAACCTGAAACTGTGAGAGGCTTGGGATAGCCAACAGCATTGAGAACCATATCAAGTGAATAGCAACCGATATCTGCAAGAGCACCGATACCTGCTGTTTCATCTTCAATGAAAGATGTGCCGTAAGGAGTGGGGATACCCTTTCTTCTTCCGCCGCCTGTCTGAATGTAGTAAATCTGACCGAGTTCGCCTGATTCAACAACGTTCTTAACCATCTTCATATTCTCATCAAATCTGGGCTGGAAGCCGATTGAGAGAACCTTGCCGCTTGCCTTTTCTGCTCTGCAGATTGCAACAGCTTCTTCTGTTGTAACACACATGGGTTTTTCAAGAAGAACGTTTACACCGTTTTCAAGAGCATAAATTGTACAAGGAGCGTGCTGTCTGTTGTATGTACATACGCTGACTGCGTCAATGTCTTTTTCATTATCGATAAGTTCACGGTCACTGTTGTAAATACGAGCGCCTTCAATGCCGTTATCTTCTGCAAACTTTGCTGCCTTACCGGGAACGATATCAGCAAGAGCTACGATTTCAACGTCAGGACATCTCTTGTAGCAAGCTGCATGAGCTTCTGCAATCCAGCCTGTACCGATGATACCTACTTTAACTTTTTTAGAAGCATCGACCACCTGCTCCTCTGTGCTTGATTTGAAACGGTCGAGAATGTTTTCTGCCATATTAAATACCTCCGCAGTATTATTTCAC
>JAZUCO010000149.1:0-2988 GCA_045639185.1 Acutalibacteraceae bacterium | reverse complement strand
CCGGCACGAATGTGCATTTTCCGAAGGAAAATAAAACGGCAGAGCCGTTATTGTTCGCTTTGCTCACAATCGGGCGTTGGATCAACGCCCCTACAAGCTCGATTTTAATTTCTTCAAACATTTCCGCTAAATTATTGTTTTTTCACCTTCGCCACAACCACCGTTATGTCGTCGGGGGAATTTTTGTCTGAATTGATATGTGCTGATTTTGCAAGTCTGTCAGCAAGCTCAGTGCCGTTCATCCCGTCGCTGTCCGCAAGAATATTTTTCCATGACGGAAGTACATCTTCACTCACTCCGTCGCTGACCAGAACAACTGAATCTCCGTCCGCAACAGTTAGTGAAACCTCTTCAAACTTTACATTTCCGAGTATTCCTACGGGCAAGGAGGGTTTTGATATTTTAAGAAGTTTCTGATGTTTCAGCGCAACGGAATGTGCCGCACCTGCCTTGTAAAAATTCACTTCTCCCGTGTAAAGATTCATCACCGCAATATCAAGCGTTGCAAGAGACTCTTCTCCCGAGCGCACAAGCATTGCAGAGTTTATCATCTTGAGAATACATTCAACGGGATAGCCTGCCCTTAAAAGTATTGACGCAAGTGACGAACACATAACAGAATCAGCCGCAGCTTTTTTGCCCGTTCCCATTCCGTCACTGAGAATCATATAAAAATTGCCTTTGCCGTCAGAAAAGCTGTCAAAAGAATCTCCGCACCATTTACTGCCGTCAGAACTTATCTGATATCCTCCCGTTTCAATGCTGTATTTTGTCTGTTCACACATTGTTATACTCAGCGTGCTGTCTGAATTTGTGTTTACAACAGGTTTTTCAAGTTTTTTGCCGAGAACTTCTTCCACAGCCTTTATCAGTTTTTTGCGATTTACGTGTTTTTCGTCTGAAATATTTATCTGACAATAAATTCTGTTGTTTTCGAGTCTAAAAACACCTGCGCTGTGAACATCGGAACCGAAGTCATTCACAAGCACATCACAGACCATTGCTGTTTTCTCTTCATCAAACTCTTCACAGAATTCAACATCATCAGCAAATGCCGAAAGAAGCTCCGACACGCACAAAAACTGGTCTGATACAATATTTACGGTTTCTCCCGTTTTGGCAGATTCACGCATTGCGTTTCTGTAGCGTTCAAGCTCGAATGAGAGTGACTTTACAATCTGCTCGGAGTAACGGCATACAGCCGAAAAGCCAACGGGTAATTCTCTGTTGACAAAAGAATCTGAACTTTTAAGCTCCTTTATAATATCTGAAAAATAACCTTTTGTTCTTGCATAATTCTTATCCCAGCAATATTCGTAATTTTTACATTTTGAACATACTGCAATTCCCGTATTTTTGAAGATGTTTTCTTCTTTCGGTGCACTTCTGCGTCTGTAAATTCCTGCAACGGCTTTAACTGAATTTGTTACATTCTCCATACCCTCTGACGCAGTTCTGAGTCTTGTGCCGAGGATTTTTTTCTGCCCCGAAAGGAAAGATTCACTCGCTGAAACAGCAAAGACATTCCTGAAAACATCTGTGACTTTTTTCGGTGTAACAAGAAACAGAATACAGCCTGCACCGATGCCCGTTACAACATAAACGGCATTAATCCAGTCATCTGATGTGAAAGCCGCCATAAAAACGGTGAGGGCAAAAACAAAGGATGCAAAAACTTTATTTTTTCTGCCGAAGATACCCGACAGCAAACCGCCCAAAGCAATTGAACCGGTGAGAAAACTGTGTGGCAATACGATATCAATAACAACCGAGGCAACGATTCCGAAAAGTGCAGAAAATTTTTCGCCTCCGTAAGTCGAAGCTGCAAGAACAATATATACACTCGCAACAACACATGGTGAAACGGAAAAAACAGAAAAAGAGCCGAGAGATAACAAACTCAAAGCAAAAACTACAAGCACACTTGCTGTTTCTGAAACGGTCAGCCTTGAGGCACATCTTTTTGTGGGATTTATCTGCAGGAATTCCGAAAAAAACCAGACTCCTGCCGCACTTATCACACCCTCTGCAAAATACAGCACAAATTCATCTGAAGAAACGGTGACAGACATACTGAGAACCAGTCCAGTGCCGAAAATTGAAACAAAAGCCGCAACAAGCCCTGCATATTTGTGATATTTTGTTTTAAGTCCCCTTTTTGCAACAAATGAAATTATTCCGCAAATAATTCCCGATGCTATATATCTGAGAGTCAGAATCGTTACATCATACACATAAAAATAACCGATTGCCGAGCCGAGCACCGCAGCAGGAATATACTCAGGCATCACGCAGGCACATAAAGCCGTGCCAAAAGGTGACAGCTCCTTCAACGAAGCCGAAGATGCAAAAAAACCGCACCCGACCACAACAATCTGTTTCATCAATGCAATCAGCGTTGCTTTTAGAAACTCTTCATTTTCCTTTATTCTGCTCACTCGTATATCATACATAAAATCACCGCTTTTTTTGTTATCACAGACATTATAGCTTGTACACAGAAAAAATTATGTCATATGCTTGTGCAACTTAAAAAAAGATAAAGGCATTGTTTGTCATTGATGGAAGAATTTTGCGTTAGTAAAAATAAACAAGGGTAATACATTATTTTCTACATTCATTTGCCTATGTTCTATTGAAAAAACTTTCTTAATTTGATATAATATTTTATTATATTAATAACGGTGAAAAAAGCTATGAATGATAATTTTAACAGAAACAACAAATCAAGAAAATATGACAGAAGAGACAAAGAAGACAGACAGGAAAGATTTGAAAAATCTGACAGAAACGAAAAACCTGAAAGACAGGAACGTGACGATCTGATAATCGGCAGAAATGCCGTAAGAGAAGCTCTTAAAGCTGAACGCCCCGCAGAATGCCTTATGATTCAGAGGGGTGAAAAAAAGGGTTCTGTTTCTCCCATTGTCGCACAGTGCCTCGATATGAAGATTCCCGTTAAGGAAGTTGACGGCAAGAAGCTTGATT
>JAZUCO010000148.1:0-7947 GCA_045639185.1 Acutalibacteraceae bacterium | reverse complement strand
ACAAAGCTCGGTCAGAATATGGTCAAGGCAGTTGAGAACAGCATCGGTGACGTTGATGCATGTCTTCTCGTTGTTGAGCCCAAAGGTGATATCAGAGCTGCTGAAGAAGAGCTTATTGCAAGATTTATCAAGGAAAAGATTCCTGCTGTACTTGCAATCAACAAAATAGACACAATCCCCGACAAAAAAGAACTTATGGAGAGAATTATGATGTTCTCTCAGATGTATAACTTTGAAGCAATTGTGCCCGTTTCTGCTGTTGACGGCAACGGTATGAATGAGCTTCTTGATGAGCTTATGGCGCTTGCATTTGAGTCAGAGCACTTTTTCCCTGATGACACTCTCACAGACCAGCCCGAAAAGGTTATTGCGTCTGAAATGATAAGAGAAAAGCTTCTTCGTCTTATTGACAAAGAAATCCCCCACGGCACAGCAGTTGCCATTGAGAGATTCAGAGAGCGTGAAGACGCAGAAATTATTGATATTGAAGCTACTATCTACTGTGAAAGAGAATCACACAAAGGCATTATCATCGGCAAAAACGGTGCTATGCTCAAAAAAGTTTCAACAAGAGCCAGAATTGAGCTTGAAAAATTCCTCGGCTGCAAAGTTAACCTCAAATGCTGGGTCAAGGTCAAGGAAGACTGGAGAAACCGTGAAGGTCTCATTCAGAACTTCGGACTTGATACACAATGACATTTTCAACTGACGCAATCGTTCTGAAAATCACAAAAACAGGTGAATCAGACAGACTTCTCACTCTTCTGACCCGTGACAGAGGAATTGTCAAAGCATTCGCAAAGGCGGCTGACAGACCTAAAAACAAGCTTCATATGTCAACAAACCTCTTCTGCTACGGCAGATTCACATTCTATGAAGGTGTAAAATCAACAAAAGTTGAAGAGTGTGACCTTAACGAAACTTTTTTCGGTCTTCAATCAGACATTGAAAAACTTGCACTTGCACAGTACTTCAACGAGCTGATAATTGAAACAGCACCCGTTGAAACAGATGCAAACGAATATATGCGACTTCTGCTGAATTCATTATATTTCCTTGCAAACGACAAGAAAAATCCGCGAATTCTCAAAGCGCTTTTTGAGCTGAGAATTGCTTCGATTTCAGGTTATATGCCATCGCTTGTGGCTTGTGCAGAATGCGGAGAATTTGAGACGGAGCCCATGTATTTCAACACAGAAACCGGAGAGCTGTACTGCTGTGTATGTAAAGGTGCAGGCACTCACGCCTACCCTCTTGAAGTTATATCTGCAATGCGACACATTGTTTTTACAGAAACTGACAAGCTGTTTTCGCTCAATGTTTCAGAAAATTCAATTCACTTTCTTCAGGCAGTTGCAGAAAAATACCTGATGTCAGTAGTGAGAAAAAAATTCAGAACACTCGATTTTTATAAATCAATGCAATAATGACGGACAGTTACCTGCCCGTCATTTTTTTCTGTCTGATATTTTGAATAAACAATAATTTATCGAACAATTCACAATACAAAATGTATAATGCACAATTAATTGTTTTGCACAATCCCTGTAGGGACCGATCCCCTGATCGGTCCGTCCTGAAGTTTCATCAGACTTCGCGGAACGATGTGGGCATCGTTCCCTACACTGACGATATAAACAGGTTTGATTATAAAATGGGTTAAAGGGCGAAGCCCTTTCCGAAATTACGAATTACGCATTACGAATTACGCATTGAAAACAATAATTTTGCTCCGATAAATTATTGTTTATATCAGCTTCTCACAACACTTCATCCACTCTTCTGCTATGATTCCGTGGCCGCAGACTGTGGGATGAATTCCGTCCCAGCTCCAGTAATCGGGAGAGTATTTTTCTGACAGTTCAAAGAACTTTTCCTGAAGAGGTACAAAAATTGCACCATAATCCTCTGCAACCCTCTCAGTTGCTTTCTGATAGCCTTTAAGCATATCATACATCTCAGAGAAAGAGTCTTTTCTGTCGTCTCCTACGGGCAATCCGAAGGGTTCCATAAGAACAATTTTTGTGTCGGGTTTATTCGCCAACACTTCTTCAACAAGAATACGGTACACTTTTTCAAAGCGGACAGCATCTGACCCTCTGCCGTAGAATCTGAGCTGTTCACAATCATTTATGCCCACAAGAATGCTGAGAATGTCGGGTTTAATATTGATTGTGTCTTCAAGCCATCTTGCATAAAGGTCTGCAACACGGTTGCCTGAAATCCCCTTATTGATGAATTTCAGGTTTTTCTCAGGATACTTTGCACCGAGTGTACTGTTTACAATATAGGCATAACCGTGCCCCATCTGATGATTGAGATCCCAATCACAATCTTTCATTCGCGCACCGTCTGTAATTGAATCACCCTGAAAAAGAATAATTTTTGACATATTATCACCTTTTATTTTTACAAATCAGAATTTGTCGATATCTTTGCACATATTAAAATTTATTGTGTAGGGACCGATCCCCTGATCGGTCCGTCCCGAGCCGACATCAGACTTTGCGGAACGATGTGGGCATCGTTCACTACGTTTAGTTTGTACAAACACCCCGACAAATTATTGTTTATCATAAAAAATCAGGGGACTGAAATCTCAGCCCCCTTTAATATTTTTTAGAATGTGCCTGTAGCGATGTATTCCTTAAGAAGTGCGGGAAGAGTCTTGAGGAACATGGGAAGCCACTTGCCGAGTGTGTATGAAACAAGATTCATAACACTGCCCATAAGGTCTGCTGTGTAAGCTGCAGATGATGTTGTGTTGTCACCTGTGAATGTAGCTTTGTTTTCGCCCTGAGCCTTTGAGATTGCAAGTTCATCAATCTGCTTGATTTCAAGTGTTTCATCGTTTACAACATATGACTTGAGAACAAGTTCACCGCCGTTGATTGAAACTGTGTTGAAAATACCGCCCTTGTTTGTTTCGTCAAGGTTGTCAAGGTTACCGTTTGCAAAGTATTCACCGTTTGCCTGTGCAATTGCTGTTGCAAGGATATCCTGTGAGAAATAGTTGTCAAGAATGAACTTACGGAATTCGTATCTCTTTGAACCTGTTGCACCTGCAAGAATGTATGTTGTGCCGTCTGCCTGATCAACAACCTTATTGTCGTTGAGAGCCTTTGTTCTGAGATACATATGGTCGTGACCTGACATTACAAGGTCAACATTTGTTTCATCACATACTGCTGCAAGTGATTCCTGAAGATAGCAAGCATCAGGCCACTTGATGTCCTTACCGAGTGAGTAAGGAGACTTGTGCATAAGAACAACTTTCCAGTCAGCATCTGTTGAATTCATATCGTTTCTGAGCCAGTTAAGCTGAGAATTTGAAATAGCAATCATATCATTTGTGTTAACAACTGCTACGTGAACATTGCCGTAATCAAATGAATAGTTAACACCATTGTTTGTTGTAACGCTTTCTGTTGTGTCAAGGTTGAACATTGCATTGAACCAACCTGAGTTACTGTCGTGGTTGCCAACTACGGGAACGTGAGTTGTCTGTGTGTTTACACCATCAAAAGCCTGAGCATAGAGATCCCATTCTTCGTTTGTGCTGTCGTTTGTGTAGTCACCGAGAGTTGCATAGAATTCTGCTTCGGGGAAGAATTCATAAGCCTTTTCCATAACCTTCTGACCAACTTCGAATGCTTCAAGGCTGCTTGCCTGAACGTCACCGCCAACGATGAAGTTAACAACATCATCACCGTCATCAGTTGCGAAAGCACCGTCAAATGTAGCTGCACCTGCTGTGATTGTGTATGTGTATGCTGTGCCTGCTGTAAGACCGCTTACAGTTGCCTTGTGCATATAGTTACCTTCCCACTCATCACAGTCATAAGTAACTGTTGCGTCTACCTGTGCACCGTCTGCAAAAATTGCGATTGAGCAATCTGTTTCTGCAGGTGTGTACCATGTGAAACCTCTTGATGTTGCAGCGTCACCGTTTACAACACAAGTAACTCTTGAAATAGCTGCACTGTCTTCAGCACTTGTGCTGACTGCTCCGCCGAAAAGAAGAGCAAAACAAAGAACAATGCTTAATACTCTGAACATTGACTTTTTCATATTAAAGCCTCCAAAACAAATTTATATAATATATATTATACTATAAAGAAAAAAAAATCAAGCATAATTTTGTTAATTTATGCTTGATTTTCATATTATAAATCAGAATGCGGATTCTTTGAATCTCTCATAGAAATCGTTACAAAGTGCTTCTCTGAAATTGGGATGAGCAATCTGAATGAGTGCTCTTGCACGTTCTTTCATTGTTTTGCCCTTGAGCTGAGCTATTCCGTACTCGGTAACAATGTAGTTTACATCGTTTCTTGTGGTTGTAACAGCAGAATACTCTGTTATAACGGGGACGATTCTTGAAACTGTGCCTCCCCTTGCAGTTGAAGGCATTGCAATAATTGAGCGTCCGCCCTTACTCATTGTTGCACCTCTGACAAAGTCAACCTGACCACCTACGCCTGAGAACTGCGCAAGACCGATTGTATCTGACACAACTTGTCCCTGAAGGTCTATCTGAATGCATGAATTGACTGAAACCATATTGTCATTCTGAGCGATGACAGCAGGGTTATTAACATACTCAATGGGATGCATTTCAATTGCCGGATTATCATTAAGGAAGTCAAAAAGTGCTGTTGTGCCAAATGCAAAACCGAGCACACTTTTGCCGTGATGAATATTCTTTTTTGAGTTGTTGATAACACCGCTTCTGATAAGGTCAATAACACCGTCACCAACCATTTCAGAGTGAAGACCGAGGTCTTTTTTTGTGTAAAGCTCTGCACAGATAGCATTGGGGATACCACCGATACCCAGCTGAATGCAGTCACCGTCTTTTATAAGAGAAGCGCAGTTTTTGCCGATTGCCTTTTCAACATCTGATATTGCAACAGAAGGTACTTCAGGCAAAGGCATATCAATTTCCACAAAACAATCAAATTCTGACACGTGTTTGATTGCTTCGCCATGTGTTTTGGGAACATATTTGTTTACCTGAGCAATTTTGACTTCACAGTAATCAAGAGTGCTCTCGATATAGTCAACATTTGTACCCAATGAAACATAACCGTTTTCATCGGGAGTTGAAACAGACATAATTGCAACACGGGGTTTCACAACCTCACGAAGCACCATGGGAATTTCATAAAAATAGCAGGTTGTGTAATCAGCAGAGCCGTCTGCAATTGCCTTGCGGCTCTTTTCTGCTGCAAAGAATGAATTCACTTTGATATGACCTTTAAGCTCTTCCCTGAAAAGAGGGCTCGCACCCATCTGAATCATTGAAGAAATCTGAACATCTTCATAGTCTGCATAATGATCTGCAAGCACATTTTCAATACCGAAAGGTTCGCAGCAACCGAATGATGTAACGACTCTGTCACCGCTCTTAATAAGTTTTATCGCATTTTCGGGGGTGTATAATCTGCTTTTGTAAATTTCACGCCAATCCATAAATCGCCCTCGCAATGTTTTTTTGTTTTTAGAAATATCCTTGTAATTATAACACAAAAAATCACTTTTTGTCAACATAAAGACGAAAAGACGGTCGTTGTGACCGTCTCTTCGTGTGTTTGTGAAAGGAAAATTTATGTTAAAAAAAGAATCAAGCTTTATGAATACTTCTGTCTGCAACAATAAGTATACACATAAAGCTTGAACAAATCTTAAATCAATAAATTAATATTTGAGAATATCTTCGGGATTATCTGCAATCTTCTGTAAAGCATCGAGGAAGGGCTTTACCTCACCGAAGTCAAGGCAACGATGGTCAAACGCAATTGTGATGGGTACAGTTGTCTTGATTCTGATTTCATCTTCACCCTCTGCATTTGTAACAACAACGGGTTTCTTTGTCATTGCGTTGATGCAGATAGCACAAACCTGAGGAGGAATGATGATAAGCATTGAAACTGCACCGTCGTGGCTTCTTGAAATTGAACCTGTGTTTGAAATTGTGATTGTACCCTGCTTAAGGTCTTTTGCAGTAATCTTTTCTGAATCGGGAATAGCATCGTATTCCTTCTTTGCGGCACCTGAAAGCTTCTTTACTCTGTGCTTCTTTGTTGTGATGAATGAACCTGCAAGACGGGTTACAACTTTAACAATTTTACCCTTTGAAAGCTTCTCGATTGTATCGTTGAATGAAACACCGAACATAGCTTCTTCAAAGTTTGTCTTTTCCATCTTTCTCATCATTTCAGCCATATATTCTGTCATATTGCCGAGAGAACGGTTACCCATATCTTCCATTGTGATTGTCATCATTCTGCCGTCGGGAAGAATGCAGGGCATTGAAACGTCAATCTGATCAAAAGTTGTAACTTCACCTCTTACAAGCTTACGGTTGAACTTGATGTGAGCATTCATTTCGGGTGCAGATTTGAGAGCTTCACAGATAGCTTTCATCATTACTGTATTGAATGTGATTCTCTTGCCGTCTTTTTTGAGTTCTTCTGCAAACACCTGATACTTTTTGTAAAACTCTGTAAGGTCAGGCTCAAATGTATAGCTGCAATGAGGTGCATCTGTCCAACCCTCAACAGTCATATTTGCAACAATTTTACGCTGGATACCAAAAACTGATACTTTGGTAGGTTTTCTGCTCATTGTATATCCTCCGAATTAAAAATCAATTGATTTTATCTGTAATTTTTTACCGAATTTACAAAGTCGATTTATAGCGACATTCCAAGATATTATAGCAGAACCTGTTTCCTTTTGCCATATTTATTTGTAAATTTTCTGCAGAATAAATGGACTTTTCCAAACAAAATGCCCATTATTGCATTAAAAGAACAGACACAAAAAGATTGTGTCTGTTCTGACCGCACAAACGGAGAAATTCTTTTATCAGGGCTGTACTGTTACAGGCTTATCTTCACTTTCATGTTCAAAAGAAATGAAGTTATTTCTGTCTGCATATGCCCAGCGCATTTCAAAAGCGTGACAACCGTCACAAGGCACATAAAGCTGCTCTCTTGCGCCTCTTACTACCTTTGCAGGCAACTTAAATTCTTTACCGTCTGCATCTGCAACATCACTGTCTTCAAAGAATGTTGCTGTGTGACCGTAAACAGAAAGAGTCATCTTGCCCTTCTCTTTTGTCACATAACCGCCGATGAAATTAACAAGTGTTGCAAGAGGTGCATACCAGATACCATCAACATTCATACAGGGTGTAGGAGAATTCATAAGTCCTAATTCCATACCCTTGAACATCATTCTTGTAAATCTGAATTCAGGTGCGATTGCGTAGGGAGTGATTTCGTCTTTGTCTTTATCAATTGTGCATTTATCTGCAATTCTGCCGTCATCAAGCATTGAAGTAAGCGTCATTTTGTTGCCGTCGATTTCAACGATTGCAACCATCCCCTGCTTCACTTCCTGAGGATAGAATGCAGCGTGCCATACCTTTGAAATTGTTCTTGAACCGGGAGGATTTGCACCGCTGTTACCGAGCATATAATGAATTGTACCCTGAGAAGGTCTGTCATAGAGATTTTCCTGTTTCAGAGGGAAGCTTCTTGAAAAGTTATGCTCGTGCCCTGAGAAAACAAGATCAAAAGATTCAAAAGCCTCCGTCATTACGGGATATGCGTCATAATTCTGACAATCTGTACCCGAATAGCAGATGGGGAAATGATAAGAACCAAGTTTCCAGACCTTATCACACTTTTTAAGCTCTTCAACAACCCAGTCATTTACATCTTCGGGACCGTTGACACCCATTACGCAGAAACGTGCATTACCGTATTCAAACATATAATTTTCTGTTTTCCAGCCTTCGGGACCGTTATAGGGGTAAGCTCCCTTGAACTGCTTACCGAAGTACTCGGCAGGCTCGGAATAATATCTGCCGATACCGTTTCTGTAATCCTGGAAACCACGGTTATCGTGATTGCCCAGAGTCATCATAACAGGTGT
>JAZUCO010000147.1:0-2303 GCA_045639185.1 Acutalibacteraceae bacterium | reverse complement strand
TCGGCAAGGGATTCGGTTTTGAGTTGTCGAGTATAAATTCGGTTCTGTCGGGAATAGCGGCGTGGTTGAGGACAATCATTGAGATATGATCCTGATCTTTTTTTGCCTCGGTCATTTTAACAATCAGATCCATAAAATAGACCGTTGCAAGAGGTCCGAGACCGCCTAAAACACCCAGAATTTTTTCAGACATTACTGTGTCACCCTGTTTTTCATTTCTGCTTTTTCCTGCTTTTCAACCTTAAGGTACTTTCTGTACTGATTGATGTATGCCGCAAAGACATAGAAAGCTCTCTTAAGGCTCATATCGGGTTTGTAGAAGAGAGGATAGCTCACTTTACCGCTGAACCACAGTTTTCTCACCTTTTTGCGGAGCTCTTTATTCTTGAGATATCTCATAATTATGCCGTAAGGAACAACCGTGAAGAGATTTTCTTTATCTGCAACGGTGTACTCAAGGTCTTTGCCGTAGATAAGGTCATCAACAATCCATTTTACAGTGTTGAAACCGCTGCCTGTTACGTAGAAGTTACTTCTGCCGAGTCTTACGTTTATTTCAAAGAAATTATATGTTCCGTTTCTTTCGTCATACTTGATATCGAAGTTTGCAAAGCCCTTGTAGCCGATATCCTCAAGGAAGCGTGTTGCAGCTTCAACGATTCCGTTTTTGTCAACCTCATTGATAATTGCAACGGGGTTGCCGATGGCAGAGGGAGTATGGTCTTCAAGAAGACAATGACCGAGTGCCGCAAACTGAACCTTTGAATTTCTGTCACAATAGCAGGTGAGAACTCTCATATTTGAGTCATCACCGGGAATGCAGTCCTGAATGAGGAATTTGTAATCATAGCTTGATGTTTCAAGATTTTTAAGCATTTCACGAAGGTCTGCTTCGTTATAGAAACGGAAAACCTTTTTCTTGCCGGGGAATTCCGCATAGTGATAAAGTGCGGAGTTTGCTGTTTTTGCAATAACGGGATAGGGAAAATCAAAATTCAGTTCATTTTCCTCACCGCAGTTGTATACAAATGTCTTGGGATGGTCAATACCGAGTCTGTCGCAGATTTCATAGAACTTGTCCTTGAGCACGATTTCGTCCATAAGCTCCTTATCGATGTAAGGAATGATGAAATATTCACCGAGAACGTCTTTGTTATCAACAAAATTGCGCACATAGAAGTCACCGCAACCCATAAGGATAAGTTTCTTCTTTCCCTTGAACTCTTTGCCGATTTCAACGAGCTTTTCAACAAGGTAAGCCTCATCGTCAAGACCGGGGATAACACGGTTTTCTGCAATTTTGCTTTCTGAAATAATTCTTGCTCTTCTCTGGCTGATAACAAGTGACTTGATGCCGTATTCCTCGTGGAATGTTCTCACAAGGCTGTAGCATGTAATGTCCGCACCGAGAATAACGGGCATAAACTCTCTTTCAACTAATTTCATATATATAACTTCCTTTTATAATTATCAAAAATCATTACATTTTATTGTACCATATTTTTCGGTTATGTCAATCACTTCCGCCCTATAAAATATTTATTTTTAGTATTTACTTTTTATACATTTTGTTTTATACTAATAAATTATAGTGGAGAAATATTGCAGAAATTCGGTTATAAGGTGTAGGGACCGATCCCCTGATCGGTCCGCCTGAAGTTTTATCAGAATCCGCGGAACGATGTGGGCATCGTTCCCTACAAGAATTCTGCAGACTGATTGGTATCGGTGTAGGGACCGATCCCCTGATCGGTCCGTCCTGAAGTTTCATCAGATTTTGCGGAACGCTCTGGGGAGCGTTCCCTACAAGGATTCTGCAAACAAATCAATTATGAATTATGCATTAATAAAGGAGAAAAATATATGGATTACAACGCATTAAGTGAGCTTTTGTTTCCCGAGATAACAAAAACTCCCGAGGATTTTGAAGAAAAATATCCTCCCCGACAGCTTCCCGAGGGCGCAAGGGTAACACGTTTTGCCCCCAGCCCCACAGGTTATCTTCACATAGGCGGTCTTTTCGGTGCGCTTACAGACGTTATGACCTCAAGAGCTACAAAGGGTGTTTCATATTTAAGAATTGAAGACACAGACAAAAAGCGTGAAATTGATGACGGTGTTTCAGCCATCATCAACGGTTTTGACGCATTCGGTGTCGGCTTTGACGAGGGTGTTACAGGCTTCGGCACAGAAGAGGGTGAATACGGCCCCTACACTCAGAGTCAGAGAGTTGAAATTTACAAAACTGTTGCAAAATCACTCGTCAAAGAGGGTCTTGCATACCCTTGTTTCTGTACTGCAGA
>JAZUCO010000146.1:0-8726 GCA_045639185.1 Acutalibacteraceae bacterium | reverse complement strand
TATCCTCGTGACCGTACTTTTTAAGCACATCAAAAATATTATCAAGCTTTTCGCCGTGCTCTTCAAGGTCGTGAATAATATAAGCATTATCCCAAATGATTCTGAAGTCGCTTGCAGCAGGTGTCATAGCCGCAATTCTTTCAACGGTTTCACTTGTATAGGTAACACCTGTGGGATTCGAATACTTAGGCACACAGAACATACCCTTTACATCGGGGTTCTTGATAAGCTCTTCTACCATATCCATATCGGGACCGTTAGCAGTCATGGGAACATTGATCATTTCAAAGCCGAAAAACTGTGTTATACCGAAGTGTCTGTCATAACCGGGAACAACAGCAATAAACTTTACTTCATCAAGCTTTGACCAGGGTGTGCAGCCGCCGATACCGTGTGAATAGCACTGGCTGATAAAGCTGAACATAAGCTCAAGGCTTGCGTTACCGCCGATAACGATATTCTTGGGTTCAACACCGAGAAGCTCTGCAAAAAGCTCCTTTGATTCTGCGATACCGTCAAGAAGACCATAGTTACGGCAGTCAAAGCCTGTCTTTGACTTGTAGTCTGTAAGCTCGAATGCCTTTGCAAAAACCTCCTGTGCAACATCAAGCTGCTCAGGACCGGGCTTACCTCTTGACATATCGATTGTGAGACCTCTTGCCTTGAATTCATCGTAACGTGCCAAAGTCTCCGCTTCAAATGCAATAAGTTCTTCTTTTGTAAATTCAGTTAATTTCTTCATATTTATCTCCTGTTCTGAAAATGTTTACGTAATTAACGATTGAATACAAAAATCCAATATAAAATCACTTTATTATATCATACAGTAAATCTCAGTACAAGTATTTTAATAAAAATTTTTATTTATATATAAGACAAAATCAGAGCTTTTCTGACACGATTCCGGGAAAATAAAAAAAATTAAAAAAAATTCAAAAAAAGTATTGACATTCCCGATCGGATATGTTATATTATGTCTCGCGTTAGAGAGTTGCTGGTGTAGCTCAGTTGGTAGAGCAGCTGATTTGTAATCAGCAGGTCGGGGGTTCGAGTCCGTCCACCAGCTCCATTTTTTATGCTCTCAAAACGAAAAAGAATAAGATGGAAGAGTTCCCGAGTGGCCAAAGGGAGCAGACTGTAAATCTGCCGTCAACGACTTCGGTGGTTCGAATCCACCCTCTTCCACCAAAAAACAGACAAGCAATAGCTTGTCTGTTTTTTTATCCATTTCGAAAGCAATGGCATATCATCACGCTTTAGCGTGTATATCATCACCGAAGGTGCATATCATCAGCCATAGGCTGTATAATCTTTCGCAATGATGATATACAAAACTTCGTCTTGATTACGCCCATAACACAGAAAATGCATCAATCTTAAGATAAATATAATTATAAAAATCTTCTTTTCTTTCTGCGAACAGCTTTGTTATCAAAAAATATACCACGAATTAAACCGTGTGCGACTCCGCCGATAAACAAGCCGATTCGTCTGCCTTTATTTGTTTTAACAGCCATTTTTCTCTCCTGAAAATTAAAGTTTATATTCTATTTTAAGCGTAGATGAATTTCCCTTTGGGGGTTGAAATAATATTATATCTCTTTCGCCCATACAATCTCTCATTGCATTACAAACCATAGGATATCTGCTTTTCAGGTTTAATTCTCCGTGAATGTCCCTTGCTGTCAATATCAAAGTTTCTTTGCCTGAGTTTTTTGCATTTTCCAAAAGATTATTAATATAGCCACGAATATCTTTCGTTGTCATTTTATTCTCTTCTTTCTTTTGCTGATATTCTTTATCTGACAAGAGAAAATCAACCTGCTCCTCTAATGTTTGAATACGAGATAACAATTCAACAATAATTTTTTCATAATTCATATTTTCTACCAGCTTTCACTTATTATTCTATTAGAATTCTAACATATGCAATATAAAATGTCAATAGAATTTTTTTTGCTTTTTGAAAATTTATTTTCCACTCTTTTTCATTATTCGGCCATTCTGATAAAAAAACTGCCCTCACAAACGTGAGGGCAGAAAACAGCATTCAACCAAATCGCTGATTCTTTATTATACTTCTCTGATTACATATTTATAAAAATCAACTGCGGGAGCAAGTGTATCAACATCAACATTTTCATCAATACCGTGAACACTGCCAAGCTGCTGATTGTCAATCTTGAAAGGCACAAAACGGACACAGTTTTCACATATTCTGCAGAAATATCTGCTGTCTGTTGCGGCATTCATAATATAAGGCACAGGTTTATACGCAGGGAATACATTATTTACTGCCTTTTCAATAAATCTGAATGCTTCACCCTTAAAGTCGGTGATTCCTGATTCAATACCGTCATCTGTGACAATTGTTTCAATGTCATATTTTTTTGCAAGAGCTGTGATTGCATCTACACTTGACTTCTTACCCTGATGATGTGAAAAACGCATATTTCCCACTACCCAGGCTTCCTGAGGGATAACATTTGTGCCGTCGGAGCCTTTTGCCATTGTGAATGCAAGTGTTGTTCTCAGAAGTGCTGCACCTGAGGGTGAAATCATAGGCATAATCTTCTTGAGTGCAGGACTGAATACATTCACATTGCTGCATGCTGTTTTCATTACACCGCTCATTGTTGGTGCAAATCGTGAAAGCATTTCCTTTACTGTATCAGAAACCTGAACATCAAAGCAATCTGCTTTTTCTGCTTCTGCCATAAACTTGCCCAGACGCACAAGAGGAGTATTTTTTCCGGGTGCTGATGCGTGACCTCCGTTTGACTTTGCGATAAATTTAAGGTCCATATAACCCTTTTCACCCACACCTATCATGGCAAAAGTACCGTCCGCACCACCGATGGGATCATAAAGAATCATTCCGCCTTCGTCAAGAACCATATGAAAATCCATATTTCTTTCTTTCAGAGCAAGAGAAATTGCATCTCCGCCTTCTCCACCTACTTCTTCAGTACATGTTGTTACGAAGTATATATCTCTTTTTGGGGCAACACCTTCTTTAATAAGCTCTTCTGCAGCCTGAAACATCATTGCAAGACCGCCCTTTGTGTCAAGAGTACCTCTGCCCCACACTTTGCCCTCTGCAATTTCACCTGAAAATGCAGGATATTTCCATTCTCCGCTTGCTTCAACAACATCGTGATGATTCATAAGCATAACGGGTTTAAGAGAAGAATCGCTGCCCTTCCATTTAAGAAGAAGACTGCCGTCAAATTCTTCACATTCTGCTGTATTGAATAAATTGGGGAAAGTTTCACGAAGAACTTCGTGAAATGCAAGGAATTTTGTTCTGTCTTTATTTTCTCTTGATGAAATTGTTTCAACCTTTATAAGTTTTGAAAGAATTTCAGCATACTGCATTGAACGATTATCACTCATTTTTTACATCTCCTGAATAATATTGGAATTATTGTACCACATATTTACGGCAAAATAAAGTATTTTATAAAAATCACGTTGAATTATTATCAGTATTTACTGTACTGACTGTTTTTATTTCAGAAACAGATTGTTGATTTTCAGAATTATATATGCTATAGTCAGAATGTAATAACATACGGAGGTATTTTTATGAACGGACTTATTGCATTTTTTCTTTCAATCCTTACAATGTACGGCTCATTCGTAGCCTATTTTGTAAGACCTCAGGCACCTGAAGACACCGGAGATTTCACTCCCGTTATGCGTTTTGTAATCAGCAGTGACTCTCATATCACAACAATTGGTGATATTCAGTCAACACGCCTCGAGAAAATGATAAAACTCGGTTACGAAATTGCTGAAAATGATGAGGAATACAACGGTCTTGACGCTGTACTTCTTGCAGGTGACATTACAGACCAGGGCACAAAAATTGCTTTTGCAAGTGTTCAGGCAGCTGTTGATTCAGTTATCAGAGATGACACACAGTTCCTTGCAACTGTTGCCGAATCTCACGACTGCCGTTCAATGAACAAAGCAGCACTCAATTATTTTACTCAGATAACAGGTCAGGAAACAGACTTTCACCGTGTTATAAACGGTTTTCATTTCATCGGTATTTCAGCTTCTGCCACAATCGGTGAGCACTACAGCGAATACCAGAAAGAATGGCTCAAAGAACAGCTTGATATTGCTGTTGCAGACGACCCCGAAAAGCCTATTTTCGTTATGCAGCACGAACATATTTCTAACACAGTTTACGGCAGTTCTGATTTTGAAGGCTGGGGAATGCCCGACTTCGCTGATATCCTTAAACAGTATCCTCAGGTTGTTGACTTCTCAGGACATTCACACTACCCCAACAACGATGCACGTTCAATCTGGCAGAATGAATTCACAGCAATAGGCACAGGCGGTCTCTACTACGTAGAACTCACAATTGATGAAGAAAGAACAGTTCATCCCGCAGATTACAGATTTGTTTCAACATTCTGGGTTGTAGAAGTTGATGCAAACAACAGAATCAGACTGAGAGCTGTTGACCTTACTGCAGAAGAATACCTTTGCGAATATATTCTTGACACGCCATTTGACCGCAGCTATACTGCAGAGCAACAGAACAAACTTCCTGCTCCCGAATTCAAAGAAGGCACAACACTCAGTATGGTTGGCAAAACTGTTATTTTTGAAGCAGCAGAAGCACAGCCCGGAAATCCCGTATTCATCTACAGAGCATACGCAGTTGATGCTGATGGCAACAGAATCCCCGTAGGCAAGACATCAACAAACTATTACAGCTACAACTCTTCAGACACAATAACAATCAAGCTTTCAAATCTCCCCGACGGTGATTACACACTTGAAGTTGTTGCTGAAAACTGCTACGGCAAACAGTCTGCCCCCATTAAATAACTATAAAAAAAATATCAGGACACCTTCAGCTGAAGGTGTCCTGATTTGTTATGCAAATTATTTTACACTGTCGTAGATGTCATAGAAGTTACCGATGAATGATGTTGCAGCGTTCTTACCGTAAGAGATAAGACACCATGTATCGCTATCAAACTCACCTGATTCTTCATTATACTGATAACCTGCAAGAACATAGTTAGCAGGGTTTGCAACATAACCTGCAGCGTCATTCATAAGGTCCATAATGATAATATCTTCGCCTGTGTATTCTCTGATGGGAAGAAGTTCAAAACCGTCTGCACCGTTGCCGCCGAAGAGAAGCTCACCGAATGTTTCACCGGGGCTCATATAAACCTTCATATTGTCACCGATTTCAAGATAACCTACTTCTGATACTGTGTAGTAAGCGCCTGAATCGTCTTTGAGCACAAAGTTATCTGCAACTGATGTTTTACCGAGAAGAGCAATGATATTGTTTTCGATTTTAACTGTAAATTGCTTGAGTTTGATATTGAGAACGGGTTTTACTTCAACTGCTTCAACTGTTTCAAGGTCTTCATACCAGATTGTATAATCTTCCTGACCGCTGTACTGTGCAATACCGAGTCTGTCGCCTGTTGCTTCATTAAGAGCAATTCTTTCTTCCTCTGTCATACTCATACCGAGAAGAATATAGCCGATTTCATAGCCGTAACGAACTGCAGTGTAATGAGCATTACCGTCAATACCGTCACCTGAATAATGTCTTGAAGATGTAACTGTTGAAACATTACCCTGAATGAAGATAAAGTTGTAACCTGCATCATTCATAACCTTTTCTGTGTACCAGATAAAGTCTGCTGTGAACTTTTCGTCAAAGAGTTTACCGTTTTCACCACTTGCCCAGTCATAGCTTGATGACTCGGGATGAACACCGTATGTTGCAACGATTGTGGGAGTGTCTGTTGTATCAAAGGGAACGAATTCGAGCTTGTAAAGGTTTGTATCAAGAGCGATGGGAGCTGTTCTGTCAAACATATAATCGCTTACATCTGTCTGTGAATAAAGAAGAGTACCTGTTGTCATATCTGCAAGAGCATCTTCAACAGCAGCCTTTGATCCTGCAACGAGTGATTCAATGAATGAACGCTCTACACCGTATTCAACATTTTTGCTGAACATATTGTTGAAGATAACACCGATGGGGTCTGTCCATACCCCCTGAGAGTCAATACCAGTGTGGATATGTGTGCAGGAAACATTGATACTGACAATGTTATATTCCTCTGCAATTTCGCTGAGACCTTCACGGATAAGTCTTACGTCTGCATTTGCAAGACCCATTGCGTCAACAGAGATAAACACTACGTTACCTCTGCCTGAACCATCATTCATAACGATTGCACGAGCCATAAGGTCTTCTTCCTGACCATCTTCGTCTTCATACATTGCATTGCCGAAAACATAGGGAAGGTAAGCACCCTTTGCATAACTCTTTTCATTGAAATCTGCAGGAAGCACAGATGGCTTGCCGTAGCCGAGACTCCATACCGCATCACCCTGAGGCTCATCAATGAATGTATCCATACCTGCATAGAAATTGTCATAAGAGTCAATATCAAATGACTCATAATCGGCAACTGCTGCAGAATCGGGAATAAAGAGATTAAGAATTTTTCCAAGAACATCATTTATGAAAAAATTACTGATTTTGTTGATAAGCTTAATGAAGCCGAGCTTTGCAGACGATGCGCTGCTCTGCTGTGATTCTTCAACATACTCTTCAACTGAGCTGTATGTTGTTGCCTGTGTGTCTGCTGCAAAAGCGCAAGTTGACATTGCCACAGAAAAACACAGAATGATTGAAATTACTGCAAAAATTTTTCTTTTCATACTTTTACCTCTGTATATTTCTTAATTTTCAATCAGCACAGTAAATTATGCCGGATTGAAATAAAAATACATAAATTCCATAAATTTGTAGAACGCAACAATTACGGGATTGAGTGCATCCCAGATAGGTTCATCATAAAGAGTTATCCATGTGTAGATTCTTCTTGTAAGATGTCTTAAATCATTATCTGAAAGGTCGTGACCGACACGTTCGCCCATTCTTGTAACACCCATTGCAACAAAGTCATTATAAAGGTCTTTGTTAGCTTTCATCCAGAGATACGGATGCTGCAAACGGGAGAATTCACAACGCATTGTTGAACATTTCCAGTATCTCCAGCAAAGCTCAGAACGGAGAATCTGATCAAGCTGTTCTTCATTTTCAGCTGCAGCTTTTGCCATTTCCCAGAGTTCGTTGCAACGGTCAACTTCTTCCTGACTGATTGTAAGAAGTGAGAAACGAGAATCCTGTTCAATATGCAGATGTGTTATTTTTGTAACTGCGTGTTTTGTTACAATATCAATAAATTCTTTAAGATATATTCCGCCGGAACCGTATACACCGAGAAGATAACCTATCATTTCAGCTTCATAATCCATATAAGGATCCTGCATAAGCTTTGAAACAAGATATGTCTTCATTTCACCGAATTCGGCATCACTGTCTTCAATATAATAAACACCCTGCTCGTAAATACCTTTTACGTTGTGTTCATAAAAAATCTGAATATTTCTCTGCTGAACACCAAAGTTTGGATAGATATTTATACTTTCATCACAGTTGAGGCCGTAATTCCATATATAAAGTCTGTTGCAGATTCTGCTCCAGGCCTCAAGATCCTGCATAAACTCTTTATTGTCTTTGCAATCAGGGTCATCAAGAGTATGACCGAAACAACATTCGATTGAACACAGACGCACAACAACATCTTCGCGCGGAACAACTGCCGTAGGCACCTTGCGTGTATACTGATAAGCAAAAGTATCAATAACAACATTGTCATACTTACCTGTTGCCTTGATTCTTTCTGCAACTGCATTTGCAAATGTAATCATTGTGCCTGCCTGAGAGCCGTTTGCATTGTCAAGCGCCTTACAGTTGTCACATTCGCAGTATTCAACATTGTCTGCCTGAGTTACTGAAAGTATCTGAAGTGAAGCTTCAGGTTTGTGCTGTTTTTCAAGAAGTTCCAATGCCTCTTCTGTTACAATTTCAAGAACTTCGGAATTTGTAAGGCAGAGCTGTGTACCTGTACGCACACCGTCTCTGAGAGCAAAATATTCAGGATGCTCGTCATAATAAACAGACGGTTTACAGTAATAGTTCACAAGCGTGTGGCTTGCGCTGCCTATATACTCAACTGCTGAACCCTGTTCGGGAGAAAGATACTTATAAACACCACCGGTCAGACCGTTTGCAACAGAAAATTCCGGATCTCTTGAACTCATTGTGTCTGTTTCCGAATATTCAAAGAAAGGTGTGTATTCAACATCAATACCTGCGGGCACTGTAAGATTTTCATTATCGGGAATAATGATCACTTCAGCCTCATACCAATGACAATCACAGTATTTTTCAAGGAATGCATAAACACCGTTTATTGCACCTTTGTTGCCTGCACCGTCAATAATGACTTTATCTGTTGTTGAAGTGATTATGTAACTGCCGTCTGCTGATGAAGAGAAATCCGCACCTGAAAGACCTGTTGCACCCACAGAAATCACATTCTGAGAATCATCATAATCCGAAACAATTGCAATATTGCCGTCTGTTATATCATCAAGATAGTATTTAAGACGCTCTGCGGCATAATTCTCAGTAATCGTTGCATTCTGAGAAATAAGAATCACCGCATCTGTCACATCAAATTCATTTTCTGCAGCAGATCCCGAAAAGGCAAATGATGTAAAAATCATTATCACAGCCAGCATAAAACTCAGGATTCTGAAACAGCTTTTTTTACTACGCATTTTCTTACCCATCAATATCATCCCCTGTAAGA
>JAZUCO010000145.1:0-5161 GCA_045639185.1 Acutalibacteraceae bacterium | reverse complement strand
GTTTGAAGAAATTAAAATCGAGCTTGTAGGGGCGTTGATCCAACGCCCGATTGTGAGCAAAGCGAACAATAACGGCTCTGCCGTTTTATTTTCCTTCGGAAAATGCACATTCGTGCCGGGCGATGAATCATCGCCCCTACGTTATATCAATTAATTTCTGCGAATAAATTATTGTTTATTCGTCATCAGATACGGACTCAATGCGCCTGCGACTGCGTAAATCGGCATTGTCTGGAGCCATACTTTACCGGGGCCTGTTACAACGGTATTGAAAAGACCTTCTCCGCCGAAGAGAACATTCTTGACTCCGGGCACGGTTACAACATCAACACTGCAGGTACCTTCCATAGCGGCAAGATAACCCGTATCAACAACAATTGACTGTCCGGGTGCAAGGTTATATTCAACGCAATGACCATCAATTTCAATAAATGCTGTACCCATACCGCTGAGTCTCTGCATAATGAATCCTTCACCACCGAAGATTCCGGCACCGAGTCTTTTCTGAAAATGAACAGACAATTCAACCCCTGCTTCGCCTGCAAGGAAACTGCGTTTCTGCACAATCATCGGCTTGTCGGGAGTTATCTGCAATGCTCTGATTGAACCGGGGAAAGTTGATGCAAAAGCAATCTGCCCCGGACCTCCCATTGCGGTATACTTATTCATAAACAGTTTTTCGCCTGCAAACATTCTGCCGAGTGCTTTACCGATACCGCCATTGCTTGTTGTTTCCATTTTCATATTAGGTGACATCCAGCTCATTGAACCGCTTTCGGTAAAAATCACTTCACCGGGATTCACATCACAGATTACTACGGGTAAAGACTCGCCTACTATATTATATCTCATAAAATCAATCCTTTCAGTTTATCTATACTTAAATTATAAAAAAACTGATTCATAAATTCAATACTTGCATACATATATATTATATGATATTATAAAATTTGGTGATAAAAATGAACATCTGTATTTACGGCTCAGCCAGTAATGATATAGAAAAAATCTACATTGAAAAAACTGAAGAACTTGCAAAAAAACTCGCAAAAAGAGGTCATTCGCTTGTTTTCGGAGCAGGTGCAAACGGACTGATGGGTGCAGCAGCACGTGGTTTCTATTCAGAAAAAGCAAAAATCGTTGGCGTTGTGCCGAAGTTTTTCAATGTTGACGGAATTCTCTTTGAAAACTGCGATGAAATGATACGCACAGACACTATGCGCCAGAGAAAGCAGATAATGGACGACCTTGCCGAAGCTTTCATCACAACTCCCGGCGGAATCGGTACTTATGAGGAATTCTTTGAAATAATTACTCTCAAACAGCTCGGTCAGAGCAAAAAACCGCTTGTGCTTTTTAATATCAACGGTTATTTCAACCCACTGCGTGAGTTACTTGAAAATTGTGTAAAAGGCGGTTTTATGCCCGAAGCAACACTTGATCTGTGTTTCTTCTCAGACTCAATGGATGATATCATAGATTATATTGAAAATTACTCCGCAGAAGATTTCAATATTCTGAAATACAGAAGCATAAAACAATAATTTAGTGGTATAAAGCCACATAAATTATTGTTCATCACGGTGAAATATCCGTGATTTTTTCTTTTTATATATTGATTCCTTTGACATTGTGATGTATAATTATTAGATGTAAAAATATAAAATCAACTTACAAAGCCGTAAGGCGTGAAAGGAAGTTTTAATTATGGCTTTACCTATAGCTGTTCAGTTCTATTCCGTAAGAGATGAGGCAGAAAAAGACTTTTTCGGCACTCTTAAAAAGATTAAAGATATGGGATATGACGGTGTTGAATTTGCAGGACTTTTCGGCAATGCTCCCGAAAAAATCAGAGATTACTGTAACGAAATCGGTCTTACTCCCGTTTCAGCACACGTACCTCTTGACGATATGATTGCTGATGCAAAAGGCACTCTTGAAGCATACAAAACAATCGGCTGCAAATACGTTGCAGTTCCTTATATAACAGAAGAAAGACGTCCCGGTGCAGAAAAGTGGGACGAAACAGTTGCTGCAATCAAAGAAATCGGCACAGCTGCAAAAGAAATGGGTCTTATGCTCCTTTATCATAACCACGACTTTGAATTCGTTAAAATCAACGGTGAATACGGTCTTGATGTGCTTTACAACACAGTACCCGCAGACCTTCTTCAGACAGAGCTTGACACCTGCTGGGTAAACGTAGGCGGTGAAATTCCTGCTGAATATATTCTCAAGTACACAGGCAGAGCACCCGTTGTTCATCTCAAGGACTTCGTTATGAAGGGCAAGGATAAACCTCAGAAACTTTATGAGCTTATCGGCATTGAAGACGAAACAGAAAGTGCATCAGAAGATGATTTCAGCTTCAAGCCCGTAGGTTACGGTGTTCAGGACTTCCCTGCTATTCTTGACTCTGCTGAAAAAGCAGGTGCCAAGTGGGTAGTTGTTGAACAGGATTCACCCGACAAGGGTAACACTCCCCTCAATGCTGTTAAAATGAGCATTGAATATCTTAAGAAACTCGGCTGGTAAGGAGAAATAACACAAATGGAACAGAAAACTTGCAGAATCGGTTGCATCGGTATGGGCGGAAGAGGCAAAGGCATGATGGAAATGCTTATGAGCGTTCCCGGTGTAATTGTCCCCGCAGTATGTGACCTTGTTGAAGAAAGAGTAGACGCAGGTCTTAAATCAGTAAAAGAAAGAAACAACGGTGAATATGAAGTTCACGGTTATTCAGACTATAAAACAATGTTTGAAATGGAAGACCTTGACGGTGTTTACATTGCAACAACATGGATTACACATATTCACATTGCAATTGATGCTATGAAGGCAGGTCTTCACGTAGGTCTTGAAGTAGGCGGTGCGGCATCAGTTGACGAATGTTTCCAGCTTGTAAGAACAAGTGAAGAAACAGGCAAATTCTGTATGCTTATGGAAAACTGCTGTTACGACCGTAAGGAAATGGCTGCTCTCAATATGGCAAAGCAGGGCATTTTCGGTGAAATCATTCACTGCGAAGGCGGTTACAGACACGACCTCCGTGATGAAATCGTTCTCGGCAGAGAAAACATTCACGGCAGACTTGTAAACTTTATGCACCGTAACGGTGAACTTTATCCCACTCACGAAATCGGACCCATCGCAAAGATTCTGAACATTAACAGAGGTAACAGATTTGTTTCTCTCGTTTCAATGTCTTCAAAATCAAAGGGTCTCAACGAATGGATAAAGAACAACAAGGGCACTGACTACGACCTTTACGGTTATGACTGGGCTTGCGGTGACATCACAACAACAATCATCAAGTGTGCAAACGGTGAAACAATCAGAATCAACCACGATTGCTGTCTCCCCAGACCCTACTCAAGAGAATTTATGGTTCAGGGCACAAAGGGCATTATGAAAGAAGTTGAATCTGCAGAGGGCGATGATGCAGTTATCTACCTTGAAGGTATTTCTGAAAAGCCCCACAACTGGGAATACTTCAATGAAAAGTACAGACCCCGTTTCGAGCATCCTCTCTGGAAAGATGATGACACAGTCAACTTCGTAGGCGGTCACGGCGGTATGGACTATCTTATCCTTGCAGCTTTTGCAGAAAGTGTTCAGCTTGATGCAAAGCCTCCCATTGATGTTTACGACACAGCAGCCTGGATGGTTATTACAGCTCTTTCAGAAGAAAGTGTTGCTAAGGGCGGTGCTCCCGTTATGTTCCCCGACTTCACAGACGGCAAATGGATTGAAAGAGAGCCTTACAGAAGAGGCAGATATTGTCTTGACGAAATCTGCACAGACATTTATGAAGGAGAAAAATAATGTATTACATAGGTATTGACGGCGGCGGCACAAAAACCGCATACGCACTTTTTGATGAAAACAAAAATATGCTCTCAATGGTAAAAACAAAGGGCAGCAACCACGAAAATCTTGAAGGTTCTTTCGATGAAGCAACAGATATCATTATGGAAGGCGTAAATAACCTCCTTAAAGAAAACAATCTCACAGTTGATGATATCGAAGGCGTTCTTATGGGTCTTGCAGGTATCGACCATCCTTTCCAGCACGATGCAACTGCTGAGCTTCTTGCAAAGAAAGGTCTTAAGAATTTCAGAATCTACAACGATGGTTTCATCGTTACAAAAGCAGGTTCACCCGACGGAAAAGGCATCGGCTACAACTGCGGTACAGGTACTTGCTGTAACTCAATCGACTCAGACGGAAATATGCTTCAGGTAGGCGGTTTCGGCATCCTTTCAGGCGATGCAGGTAACGGTTACTGGATTGCAGAACAGACATTTGCTGCTATCTATTCACACATCTGCCTTAAGGCAAACGAAACAATGATGGCAGACATCTTCTGTGCAAAGGTAGGCATCAATGCAACTGCAGAAGACTATCTCCCCTGCGTTACAAAGTTTGAAGAAACTGAAAGAGAACAGTACTGTATGTATCTCACAGATACATTCTTCGAAGCAGCAAACAAGGGCGACAAGGTTGCTCTTGAAATCACAGAAGCAATGGCTGAAAAGGGTTCAGACTACATCTGTGCTCACCTCAAGATGCAGAACTTCGCAGAAGAAACAGTCAATGTTGTTCTTTCAGGTTCAATGAACGTTAAAATGCCCAACGAAATCTACCTTGCTGAACTCAAAGAAAAGTGTGAAGCAAAGTCAGGCAGAAAGCTCAACTTCATCAAACTCGAAGCAGCACCCGTAACAGGTTGCATCAACTGGCTTCTTGAAGATAAATAATCAGAAGGAGAAATAATTATGAAAGAAATTAACGTAACCGTAATCGGTTCAGGTTCTACATACTGCCCCGAGCTTGTTGACGGATTCCTTCAGAGACAGGATTCACTCAAGCTCAAAAGACTTGTCCTTATGGACATTGACGAAAGAAAAAGAACAATCGTAGGCAATCTCTGCGTACGTATGATTAAGAATGCAGGCATCGACTGTGAAGTTGTTATGACAGACAATCTTGACGAAGCTCTCAAAGGTGCAGACTTCGTTGTTACACAGATCCGCGTAGGCAAGCTCCATTGCCGTTACCTTGACGAACAGATTCCCGTTAAGTATGACCTCATCGGTCAGGAAACAACAGGTATCGGCGGTTTCTTCAAGGCTCTCCGCACAATCCCCGTTATCGGCAA
>JAZUCO010000144.1:0-9088 GCA_045639185.1 Acutalibacteraceae bacterium | reverse complement strand
AGCAGAAAAGAGAGGTCTTCTCAACCTCAAGACAACTGCAGATGCAATTCCTCATTACACAGCTCAGAAGAATCTTGATCTGTTTGAAAAGCATCACATTTTTACTCCCCTTGAAGTTCATTCAAGACAGGAAATTCTTGCAGAATTGTACACAAAGACAATCAATATCGAAGCTCTTACAATGCTTGAAATGGCAAAGAAACAGCTTCTTCCCGCAGCGATTTCTTTCACAGGCTCACTCGCCCAGACTCTTGCAGCAAAGAAAGCTATCGGCATGAATGTTGAAAACGATGCAGCATTCCTTCTTGCAGACAAGCTCACAAAGCTTACAAACGCAATGTATGAAAAAATCGAAGCTCTCGACAATGCAGTTGCAGGCGCAAAAAATGTTACAGAGGCTCAGGAACTTGCATTCTATACAAGAGATGTGATTCTTTCAGCTATGAATGAACTCAGAGCAGTTGCAGACGAAATCGAAGTTGATATGTCAGAGGAATATATTCCTTATCCCACATACTCAGACCTTCTTTACAGCGTATAAAATTTACAGACACAGCAGATTTTGTTGTGTCTGTTTTTTTGTAATGCAGAATTTGTCGGGATATTTATACGAATTAAAAATGATTGTGTAGGGACCGATCCCCTGATCGGTCCGCAGAGTTTGATGAGTCTTCTGACGGAACGATGTGGGCATCGTTCCCTACAAATAAAAAACTGAAACTTTTACAAATCTAACACCGCGATAAATTATTGTTTGTTTTTCCTCTTGACTTTTTCCGTATAGTGTTTATAATTAAATATAATAGTGATAAAACTATGACGGAGAAGGCGTTGCACCGTCACTTTTTCAGAGAGTTCTGCATTTGCTGTGAGCAGAATAAAGTGTAAGCAATCGTTACCGCTCCCGAGTGCCGCCGGAAAGCATTTTCAGAAAAGTGCGTTAAGGTGTGTCGTATGACTGCGTTAAAGTTACTTGAGTGACGGGTATATTGTGCCCGTAATTTGGGTGGAACCGTGGAGTTTATGCTTCATCCCAGTTTTCGGGATGGAGTTTTTTTATTTGTAAAATTGGAGGTAATATATATGATTAATGTTTCTCTTAAAGACGGTGTTGTCAAGGAATTTGACGCCGGTGTAACTGCTGCTGGCGTGGCAAAAAGTCTCGGTATGGGGCTTTACAAGGCTGCTTGCGTCTGCAGAATTGACGGTGAAGTTGCAGACCTTCGCACAGTACTTGATAAGGACTGTGCTCTCGAAATTCTTACATTCGATGATGAAGAAGGAAAAAAGGCTTTCCGTCACACAGCATCACACATTCTTGCTCAGGCAGTTAAAAGACTGTTCCCCTCAGCAAAACTTGCTATCGGTCCTGCAATCGAAAACGGTTTTTACTATGACTTCGATGTAGATGTTCCTTTCACTCCCGAAGTGCTTGAAAAAATCGAAGCAGAAATGAAGAAAATCGTCAAGGAAGGTCTTCAGCTTGAAAAGTTTGAAATGACTGCAGACGAAGCTCTTGCAATGATGAAAGAAAAAGACGAACCCTACAAGGTTGAACTTATAGAAGAACACGCAGGCAAGGGCGAAAACATTTCATTCTTCAAGCAGGGTGATTTTGTTGAGCTTTGTGCAGGTCCTCACATTCCCGACACTTCAAGAGTAAAGGCATTCAAGCTCACAAGTGCAACAGGTGCTTACTGGAGAGGCGACTCAACAAAGAAGATGCTTCAGCGTGTATACGGTACAGCTTACACAAAGGCAGCTGACCTTGAAGAACATCTTCTCAGAATGGAAGAAGCAAAAAAGCGTGACCACAACAAGCTCGGCAGAGAACTTGAACTCTTCACAACAGTTGACACAATCGGTCAGGGGCTTCCCATTCTTCTTCCCAAGGGTACATTCATCGTTCAGACTCTTCAGAGATTTGTTGAAGACGAAGAAACAAAGCGTGGCTGGGTGCGTACAAAGACTCCCCTTATGGCAAAGAGCGACCTTTACAAGATTTCAGGCCATTGGGATCACTATAAAGACGGCATGTTCGTTATGGGTGACGAAGAAAAGGACGACGAAGTTTTCGCACTCCGTCCTATGACTTGTCCTTTCCAGTATCAGGCATATCTCAACAGAGCACGTTCATATCGTGAACTTCCTATGAGATTGGCTGAAACATCAACTCTTTTCAGAAACGAATCATCAGGCGAAATGCACGGTCTTATCCGTGTACGTCAGTTCACAATTTCAGAGGGTCATCTTATGTGTCTCCCCGAACAGCTTGCTGATGAATTCAAGAACTGTCTTGACCTTTGCATCTTTATGCTTAAAACTCTCGGTCTTTATGAAGATGTTTCTTACCGTTTCTCACAGTGGGATCCCTCAAATACAGAGAAATACATCGGAACTCCCGAACAGTGGGATGAAGCTCAGGGCATCATGAAGGAAATTCTTGACGATATCGGCATCGAATATAAAGTGGGTATCGGTGAAGCGGCATTCTACGGTCCTAAGCTCGATATTCAGATCAAGAACGTTTACGGCAAGGAAGATACACTCATCACAATCCAGATCGACCAGATGCTCGCAGAAAAGTTCGGTATGGAATACGTTGACCGTGACGGTACAAAGAAGAATCCTTATATCATTCACAGAACATCAATCGGCTGTTACGAAAGAACACTCGCACTTCTTATTGAAAAGTACGCAGGTGCATTCCCCATGTGGCTTGCTCCCGAGCAGATCAGATTCCTTCCCATCGCAGACAGACATCTTGACTACTGCTATGAAGTCAAGGCAAAACTCGAAGCACTCGGCATGAGAGTAACTGTTGATGACAGAAGCGAAAAGACAGGTTACAAAATCCGTTCTGCACAGATGGAAAAAATCCCCTACATGCTCGTTGTCGGTGATAAAGAAGCAGAAGAGGGCACTCTTTCAGTAAGAAAGAGAGGCTTCGGCGATCAGGGCGCAATGACAGTCGAAGACTTTATGGCTATGGCACAGAAAGATGTTGAAGATAAAGTAATTTGGTAATAAAGGAGATAGATTTTATGTCAGCAAAACTTAAATACGCAATCATCGGTATAGGTAATATGGGTTCATCTCACATAAAGATGTATACAGACGGCAAAATCAAGGAAATGGAGCTTGTTGCTGTCTGTGATGTAAAGCAGGACAGACTCGATTTTGCTCTTGAAAAGGTTCCCGGTCTTGCAACATTCACAAGCACAGATGAACTTCTCGACAGCGGTATGGTTGATGCAATTATTATTGCAACTCCTCATTATCTTCACCCCGTTCTTTCAAAGCAGGCTCTTGAAAAGGGTATTCATGTTCTTTGCGAAAAGCCCGCAGGTGTTTTCACAAAGGATGTTCGTGAGCTCAATGAATATGTAAAGACTCAGGATAAGACATTTGCTCTTATGTATAACCAGAGAACAAATCACATTTTCCGCAAGGTAAAAGAACTTGTTGAAAGCGGCGTTTACGGTGAAATCAGAAGAACAAACTGGATAATCACTGACTGGTACAGAACTCAGGGTTACTACAACTCAGGCGGATGGAGAGCAACATGGGACGGTGAAGGAGGCGGTGTTCTTATGAATCAGGCACCCCACAACCTTGACCTCTGGCAGTGGATCTGCGGTATGCCTTCAAAAATTACTGCATTCTGCCACAACGGTAAATGGCACGACATCGAAGTTGAAGACGATGTAACAATCTATGCCGAATATCCCAACGGTGCAACAGGTGTGTTCATCACAACAACAGGTGACTGTCCCGGTGATAACAGACTTGAAATCACTCTCGATAAGGCAAGAATCATCTGTTCTGCAAGTGAGCTTGAGGTTGTTGAACTTACAGAAAAGCTTTCAGATTATACATACGCGGCGAAGGACGGCTTCAGCAAACTCGAAAGCAAGAAGGTTGAAGTTGAAACTGACGGTATGAATGAACAGCATTCAGGTGTTACAAATGCGTTTGCTGCTCACATTCTCCGTGGCGAACCTCTTGTTGCAGAAGGTGTTGAAGGTATCAACGGTCTTACAATCTGTAATGCGGCATACCTTTCATCATGGCTGGGCAATGTACCCGTAACACTGCCTCTCGATGAAGACCTCTATCTCGCAGAGCTTAACAAGAGAAGAGCAACATCAAAGGCAAAGAAAGATGTCAAAGAAGCTGTTCAGGCTGATATGTCATCAACATTCTGATAAATCAGGCAGTCACCCGGGGTGACTGCCTTTTTATATTGCAGACTTTCGGACATTTACTTTTTCTATATAATATGTTATAATATTAAAAACATCTTATAAAAGGGCGTGTTTATGATGAAGAAAATGTTTTCTGTTTTTCTTGTTTGTATTATGATGTTATCCTGCATTGTAACAACAAGCGCTCAGAACGGTAATGCTCAGCTTTACACCTTTTACGGTGACGGTATGCTTTTTCAGCACAGCAAGGAAGCTGTAATTGCCGGCACGGCAAGTGACGGAAGCAAAATCAGTGCAACACTTTATAAAAACGGGGAAATTGTGTCTTCAGGTGAAACGGTGGCTGCAGACGGTGTGTTTGCGGTAAGCTTTGATTCTCCCGTCGGCGGATATTCTGAATATACTGTTGTGCTTGAGTGCGACGGTTATGTTTTTGAACAGCTTGAAAATGTTGTTTTCGGTGAATTGTGGATAGCGAGCGGACAGAGTAATATGCAGTATTCCCTTTCTCAGGAAAAAACAGGCTCTGCAATGTTTGAAAAGAATGAGCCTCTCGGTGAATGGCTTCGTGTTCTTTGTGTTCCTGCTATTCCCGAATATAAAGGCAGTACACAGCTTGTGCCCGCACAGCCTCAGAATGATATTCCCGGTGCCGTCTGGACAACAGGCAATGATATGTTTGTTTATAATATGAGTGCTGTTGCGTATTTCTTTGCAAAAGACCTTCACGATGAACTTGATATGCCCGTAGGTGTGCTCAATATTCCCCTTGGCGGTTCCGTGATTTCAAGCTGGCTTGGCAGAGATGCAATTGACGGTGACGAAGAAGTAAAAAACCTTCTTCTTTCTCTCGGTGAATACTATAATGAAAATGATTGGAATGAATCAGAGAGAAGTGCATATTACGATATGACTTCAAATTACAATCTCAAGGTAGAGGCGCTTCGTCATTTCAGAGTTTCGGGGATGATATGGTATCAGGGCGAAAGTGATGTTATTTACGGCAAAACTCCAGAACAGTATGAGAAGATGTTTGATCTGATGCAGAAATCATACACGGAAGTGTTTGAATACGATGACGGACTTATGCCTGTAATTTATACTCAGCTTGCGTCATATAAATATCATCTTGACAACGGCATTGACCTTGTTGAAATGAACGCGCATTATGCAAAAATGCAGCAGGCTCAGCCCGAATCAAGAGCTGCAGTTGCAATTTATGATATTCCTCTGAGTTTTATTCCCTCTGCAGGTTCAATTCATCCCGACATAAAAAAGGAAATCGGGGAGAGAATGGCAAAAAGTGCAATCGGACTCGTTTACGGCGGTGACAAAGTCTTTACTGCTTCTTATATAAAAAATTATGAGATCAGCGACGGCAGAATCTATGTGACATTGGATAATGTTGGTGACGGACTTGTCTTTGACGGTGAAATCGGCTCAGGATTTGCCGTTGCAGGTGCTGACGGAGTTTTTGTCGGTGCTGATGCAGAGATAATCGATGCTGACACTATTGCAATATATAATGAAAATGTAGAAGAACCCGTCAGCGCAAGTTATGCTTATTCTCTCGGTAATATCAATTCCAATCTCTATGCGTCTGAAAACGGTGAACCTGTATTTCCCGTAAGTCCCTTTGTTACAACTGAAACGGAAAATACTTTCTATTGGTCAGAAAAAGCCTGGGCGGATTGTGAATATGAAACTTCGTGGCACGTTAAAAATGATACATACACAAAGGAATATTCCGTCTGGGAAGCAGAAAATGCGGAAATTGAATTTACGGCAGAATCAGCTTTTGACGGGGCAAAAGGCCTCTCTGTAAAAGCAACATCTGAAAACTTTTCGGTTAACCCACTTCTCGTTCACGAAGACGGACAGAAAAAAGTCTGGATTTATGATGAGGGTTATGATTACAGCAGATACGGCAAAATAATTTTCAGAGTCCGTAATGACGGTGAAAATGATGTTGTTGCAGAGGGAGTCAAACTTTATACAAGTTCCGCTTCCTGGTATTCTTCCGCAGGGGAGAGTGTTGTGATTCCCGCTGACGGTGAATGGCATACCATAGAAACAGATATAGACCATCTTTATATCTACGGTATCGATTTCGGCGTGAAGCTTTCCAATGACCGACCCGGTGATGTTGCAGGGCTTGAGTTTATGTTCAGCGGAAAAGATGCAGTCATAAGTGTAGACAGTTTTGAGTTTGCTCCCGAAAGCGGAGACAGAGACACATCATTTGATTTTTCAAAGATATTCAACATTATAAATGTTGTGAAGATGTTTTTTGAAAATCTTCTCACTTTAATATAAGATACTCTGCGGCGGACAACGGAAATGCATCTGCTGTCCGCCGTAAAATACTTCAGAACAGGCTTTTTCTTGTCTATTCTGCAATATGAAAACCGCGACAGATTACGGTTTTTCACATATTGACCAAAAATAAAAAAGTTCTTGACATATTGACACTAATATGTTATATTAACTATACCTCTTTTTGAGGGCTGTTTTTTTGTGTGCATTTTTTCAATGTGACAAGGCAGTCTGTGTTATAAGAGGGAGGCTACATTAATTATGGAGGTGCCGTTATGAGAGTTAAGGTTACTCTTGCTTGTACAGAATGCAAGCAGCGCAATTACAACACAATGAAGAACAAGAAGAACACACCCGACAGATTAGAGATGAACAAGTACTGCAGATTCTGCAAGAAACATACTCTTCACAGAGAAACAAAGTAATTCTTCGTGGTTTTTCTTGAAATCCGATTATGAAAGGAGATTCTTCAAGTGGCTGATGAAAACAAACAGGTCGACAAAGAAGCTGTAAAAGCTCAGAAACAGGCCGAAAAGGAAGCTCTTAAAGCAAAGAAAGAGCGCATCAAACAGAGCAAACCCAAGAAGGAAGGTAACGTATTCACACGTGCCGGCGCAAGAATTAAAAAATTCTTCAAAGACTTTAAGGGTACATGCAAAAAGGTTATCTGGCCCGACAAAAAGACAGTTCTCAGAAACACACTCGTTGTTTTCCTTGTAACAATTATTGTTGGTATAGGTATCTGGATTGTAGACTTTGCCTTGACAAATGGTATCAGATTCGTTCAGGATGTCATTGAAGGTGAAGAAGTGGTAAGCGTAGAAGTTGAAGACGAAGCAGCTTCAGATGAACACGCTGGTCACAATCATTAATGATTTTTTAGCATATTACGGAGGTTTACGTTAATGGAAGATGCAAAATGGTATGTCGTCCATACTTACAGCGGCTACGAAAACAAAGTTGCCGATAATATAGTAAAAGTCGTTGAGAACCGTAAGATGCAGGATCAGATTCTCGAAGTCAGAGTCCCCACAGAGTTCGTTACAGAAATCAGGGAAGACGGCAGAACTAGAGAAGTTGAGAGAAAGCTTTTCCCCGGTTATGTTCTCGTTAAAATGGGCGTTTTTTATGACACAAAGTCAGGCGAAATGAAAATGACTGACGAAGCATGGTATGTCGTAAGAAACACAAGAGGTGTTACCGGATTCGTAGGTCCCGAAAGCAAGCCCCGTCCGCTTTCAGAAAAAGAAGTTTACGCAATGGGCGTTGAAAAGCATACTGTTGAAGTAAGCTATGAAGTAGGCGATCTTGTTACTGTTATCGGTGGTCCCTTCGACAGCTTTCAGGGTACTGTTGACACAATCGATGTTGACAATGATGTCGTTCGTGTTATCATTTCAATGATGGGTAGAGAAACTCCCATTGAACTCGGTCTCGATCAGGTTGAACCTGCTCTTGACTAATCAAATTTATTTTTTGGTAATGTGCGGCTATGCCCGCTTGTTATAGGGTGGTTTCATTACCGTCCTGTGGGAGGAGAGATAAACTCACTCCGCCACTACCACATTTTTTTTGGAGGTGCAGTTATGGCACAGAAAGTAACAGGCTATATTAAGCTTCAGATCCCCGCCGGCAAAGCAACACCGGCTCCCCCCGTTGGTCCTGCTCTTGGTCAGCACGGTGTCAACATTATGGGATTCACAAAGGAATTCAACGAGCGTACAAAGAATGATATGGGTCTTATCATCCCCGTAGTTATCACAGTTTACGCTGACCGTTCCTTCTCATTCATCACAAAGACTCCTCCTGCAGCAGTTCTTATCAAGAAAGCTTGCGGTATTGAGAGTGGCTCAGGTGTCCCCAACAAGACAAAGGTAGCTACAATCACAACAGAGCAGATAAGAAAAATTGCAGAGCAGAAGATGCCCGACCTTAACGCAGCTAGTGTAGAAGCAGCTATGTCAATGGTAGCTGGTACAGCACGCAGCATGGGCGTTGTCGTAGCAGACTAAGCCGGGGGTAAGTGAATAATGAAACATGGTAAGAAATATGTTGACAGTGTAAAAGCTGTTGATTTAGGAATACTTTATGACCCCAGCGAAGCAGTCGCTCTCGCTTGTCAGACAGCAAAGGCAAACTTCGACGAAACTGTTGAAGTTCACGTTCGTCTTGGTGTTGACTCACGTCACGCAGACCAGCAGGTTCGTGGTGCTGTTGTTCTTCCCAACGGTACTGGTAAGAAGGTAAGAGTTGCTGTATTCGCAAAGGGTGCAGAAGCAGATGCTGCTGTTGCAGCAGGTGCTGAAGTTGTAGGTGCTGAAGATCTTGTTGCAAGAATCCAGGGCGAAGGCTTTATGGATTTTGACGTATGTATCGCAGCTCCCAACATGATGGGCCTTGTAGGTCGTCTCGGTAAAGTCCTTGGTCCCCGTGGTCTTATGCCCAGCCCCAAGGCAGGTACAGTTACTCCTGACGTAGCTAAGGCTGTTGAAGAAGCTAAGGCTGGTAAGATTGAGTACCGTCTTGATAAGACAAACATCATCCACTGCCCCATCGGTAAGGCA
>JAZUCO010000143.1:0-27312 GCA_045639185.1 Acutalibacteraceae bacterium | reverse complement strand
CCGGCACGAATGTGCATTTTCCGAAGGAAAATAAAACGGCAGAGCCGTTATTGTTCGCTTTGCTCACAATCGGGCGTTGGATCAACGCCCCTACAAGCTCGATTTTAATTTCTTCAAACATTTCCGCTAAATTATTGTTTTCTTCATTTTATCAAAAAAAAATTTATATATCAAGTATTTCATTGACTTTATTGCTGTGATGCTGTAAAATACCTTTATATTATAAAAATAAAAACGGAGGAGAGAAAAAATGGCAAAAGCAAAACCTGTGGCGCCTCATGCGATAAAGCATCCCAATGCAATATCCGTGGGTGAAGCAATCGGTTATCTTTTCGGTGATATGGGTAACCTGTTTGTGCTTACATTTGTTTCAACCTATCTTAAAGTTTTCTATACTGACTGTCTTCTTCCCGGACACGATGTCGATGCAACAAGAATCAGTACAGACCTTACTGTTTTATTCCTTGTTATAAGACTCTGGGACGCAATCAATGACCCGTTATGGGGCATTCTTGTTGATACTAGAAGACCGACCAAAAACGGTAAATTCCGTCCTTATCTGATGACGGTTTCTGTACCTCTCGGCATATCAACAGCCCTGTGTTTCCTTAATGTGCAGAATTTCATTTCTTCATATGCTGTACTTCTCGGATTCGCTTACATTTCATACTGTGTTTACGGTATGCTGTACACAGCAATCAATATTCCTTACGGCTCACTTGCATCTGCAATCACAGATGATCCCAACGGAAGAACACTCCTTTCAACAATGCGTTCAATCGGAGCAGGTGTAGGCGGTGCGGCTGTTACTCTTGTTGCTCAGTCAATCATTTATGATGACGGCACAAAACTCAATCCCGAAAAGACATTTGTTGCAGTATGTGTGCTTTCAGCACTTTCAATTGCTGCATATATGACTTGTTACAAAACAACAAAAGAAAGAGTTCTTTATTCTCCCGAAAAGAAAAAGGTCAATCTTAAGCTTACATACGGTACACTTTTCAAGAGCCGTCCTTTCCTTACAGTTACAATTGCGGGGCTTGTTATCAGCGGACTTCTTCAGTTCGGTTCATTCAATCAGTACCTTACAAAGAACTATTTCGGCAACTCAAACCTTTCAATCTGGCTGACAGTATCAACTTATGCACCAATGGTTCTTCTTATCTTCTTCTGCCCCAAACTTGCGGCAAAATTCGGTAAAAAAGAACTCTGTACTGCAGGTCTTGTGCTTGCAACACTTTCAAGCACCGTTATGTGCTTTATCGGACCTAATGAAACTCTTCAGGCCAATCCCTTGCCGTATCTTCTTCTCAACTTCGGTGTGGGTGCAGGTTATTCATTCGTTTCAATCCTTAACTGGGCTGTTGTTACAGACGTTATCGACTATCAGGAAAATGTTACGGGAATCAAAAACGAAAGTGCCATTTATGCCGTTTATACATTTGCAAGAAAAGTCGGTCAGACAATTGCAGACTCAGGCGGACTTCAGCTTCTTTACAAATATGCAAAATATGACCCTGAAAATTCAGGTGTTGTAGGATATCTTCCCGGTGTCGGAGACAGAATGTACAAGATGGTTACAAGAGTTATGGCAGTGGGCTATTTCATCATTTTCCTTCTTTTCCTTTTCTATCCTCTCAACAAGAAAAATCTTGCAAAGCTTCAGGAAGAGCTTACAGAAAAGAGAAAAGCAAATCTTGCTAAAATGAAAACTGCCGGTGAAGAGGCAATCTGATAAAAAATTAAAGGAGATAACTTCAGTTAAGAAGTTGTCTCCTTATTTTTTATACTGTTTCGAGATGACCGTCTTTTTCAATAATCTGAGTCAGAGCAGGTCTTTCGTCGGGATTTGAGTTGGGTCTGTGAAGCACGAGATAAGTCTTTCCGTCAAAGCCCGTGAAAATCATACCGTGACCTCCGTCTTTTTCCGCAAGCAGAGGCAGATCGTGAATAAAATTGCCGTCAATATCACCGTTATCTGAATAACATACAGCCTGAACATAACCGCTGTCTGTAAAGCTTGACCATATCATATAAAGTCTGCCACTTTCACCACGATACATAAAAGGACCGTCTGTAACCCAATGGTCACAATCTTTTCTTGCCCAGTAAGGGTCAGAAGCTTTGAAAAGTGTTCTCGGTTCGCTGACTGCCTTTGTCAGGTCGCGGCTGAGCTTCATTGTGCAGATTGTTCCGTCTTTTATCTGAAGATGTTCGTGACAGAAAACAATATGGGGGTCACCGTTTTTGTCCACATAAAGAGTGCCGTCAAGTGCCATCCATTCTGCGGGAGTAACGGGATACTCTGTGATGGGAGTGAATTCTCCGTCGGGTGTATCTGAAACGAGAATCTGTGTGCCTCTGTTTCTGTCTGCACTTTTGAAAGATGCAAACATATAGAATCTGCCGTTGTAAAAATGCACTTCAGGTGCCCAGAAATTGTGAGTGCCCCAGAAATTATCACTTGCTGAAAAAACAGCTTTCGGCTCTGTCCAGTTTTCAAGGTCTGAGCTTATGTAAACGTCAAATCCCATTCCGGGAGTTTTCTGACTTTCCCAACAGCCTTTTCCTCTTGTGCCGTACATATAATATTTCCCCTCATAGGGTACAATAAACGGGTCTCTTATGTTGATATCACTGAGCTTCATTCTGACAACCTCTTTTGTTTTTTAACAACATTATAGCAACAAACTGTGCAATCATCAATAGTGAAATGAAAACAGAGATAATGTTGAAGTAAGAAAAACCGAACATTATAAGCGGCAGTAATGATGTGAATACTGCAATACCTGATAAAATAAATGCAGGTTTAACTATTTTCTTTGCTTTCGGAGTAAAAAGAATAAGAGCAAAGATAAACAATAAGCAGGTGAGTATCGCTGTCATAAACGGTCCGAAGTTAGCGTAGCCGTAGGGTGTGAGAGAAAAGTAAGAAAAAGTTTTTGTAATTGTTTTCTCGGGTGTGGCAAAGTTGCAGACTGCACCTTTTGCAAAAATCTCAAGACAAAGTGCTGCAACATTTGAAATGATTAATACGATTTTTGAAATTTTCATTGTGTATCGCTCCTTTCTGATTTCATTGTATCAGAAAGTTTTTTTATCTTCAAGTTACACTTTTGTCATCAGGAATTACAGCGTTGTAATATTGTGGATAAAACTTAAGATTTCTTCGGTATTTACAGTTTCTGTTTCTTTCCCCGTGTGCATATATGTTGTTCTTGCATTTGCCACAAGAAGACCTGTCAGAGTTAATGCGCAGAATGAAATCCAGATTACAGAAAGTAAAAATCTTCTCACAATTCTTTTTGAATCCGTCATAAGCTTTTCTCCTTTATGAGTTTTGCGAGTGCACTTGCGAGAAGCCGTGCAGAATAAGCAGCTTCTTCAAGAGTATTTACATCAGTACCCGTTTCAATCAGCAGAGAATAGGGAGTTATGTCCATATTATATTTTCTGTTGCAGAAATAAATGGGTTTCATCAGGTCTTTGTACTGAGTATTGACATAATTCTGAAGATTTAACGCAAATTTCAGATTTGTTTGCCAATCGGGAAAGTCCGTAACAGTACCGCCTTCTGCACCTGCGATAATCATAAGCTGTGCCGCTTTTTTACCGCCGATTTCTGCTGTGGGCTTGATTCTTGTCAGGTCATCGTAATATATTGCATCACGGTGTATATCAAGCGTAATGATAATCGATGGATATTTTTCAAGAATATCGTTTATTGTTTCTCTTGACCTGTCATAAGCACCTGTGTATTGCTTGTCGTGAATTTTTCTGTCGTGAATGGTTCTTATGCCGTATGCTTCAAGAATATTGCAGATTTCCTCACCTATTCTTACCATATTTGCATTTTTACTGTCGTTACGGGTAGGGTAGTCTGATGAGAAAACACTGTCGTCAACGGGCAGATAGCTTTCGGTTGAGTGTGTATGATAAATCAGCACAAGCGGTTCGGAAAAATCAGTAACGGGTAAGTTGAACTCGCTGTTCAGAATTTCTTCAATTTCAATTTCTGTGTCTGTAGTAACATTTCTTACCGCAACATTGCCGAAAATGTCTGTTGCCTGCGCTGTGCTGTAATTGTTTTCAATAACAACACCGTCTTTATTATATTTGTCAGTCAGAAAATCTTCTGCAAGTTTCTTTTGTGTTTTCAGAATATCCTGAGGTGTGTCTGTAAGATTTATTTGTTCATTTTTCAGGATATCGTTTGCAGAACCTGATTTCTGAAAGATATTGTCAGGCAGATTATTTTTGTATTTTTTCATCAGATTTGTTTTAAGTTCAGAAAGTTCCTGACAGATGCTTTCGTGCATTACAAAATAAGATGCAAATTTTACAAATTGTTCGGGAATTGATATTTTTGCCGATATAACCGAAGAAAAAACAGTCAGGCACAAAGACAGTATCAGTACAACGGGATATGAAAAGTTGAAATGATGCTTTCGTTTCATTAATTTTGATTTTATTGTTATCACCCATAGATATATATTCAGAAGATGACTCAAATATAAACAAAAAAACGGTACGCATTGAGCGTACCGTCTGAATGTGAGTTTTTATGCTTTGTTTTTTGAAGCTGCTCTCTGAATTGCCTTAACGATTTCAACAATGGGAATGATAAGGAATGCAAGACCGATTGCAGCACCGTAGTGAGCAATGTCAAGCTGTTCGAAATCAAAAGCATTTGCAAGGAAGGGAACTTCGATAACAAGAGTTGTGAGGATAAGTGTTGCAACCATTGAACCGTAGAGAATGATGTTGTGGCTGCCCTTGAATGCCATAGCGAAGATTGAGCCTCTCTGTGAACGCATATTGAGTGAATGGAAGATTTCACACATTGACATTGTGAGGAATGCCATTGTTGTACCGAGGTGTGCAGCATCTGTACCTGATGCAATGTTTGTGAATGTCCAGTTCGCAATATCAAAGTTGAAACCGCCTACTGTGTTTACACCTACAAAGTATGCAAGCATAGTGAGGATTGTAACAAGTGTACCCTGATAGAGAACATCAATACCGAGACCGCCTGAGAAAATACCGTCTTTTGTGCTTCTGGGCTTTCTCTTCATAATGTTGCTTTCGGGTTTTTCAACACCGAGTGCAAGTGCGGGGAAACAGTCTGTAACAAGGTTGATCCAAAGAAGGTGAGGAGCTTCAAGAATTGTGAAGCCGAGAAGTGTAGCAAAGAAGATTGAAAGCACTTCTGAAAGGTTTGAACCGAGAAGGAACTGAATAGCTTTACGGATATTGTCGTAAATTCTTCTGCCTTCGCCTACAGCAGAAACGATTGTTGCGAAGTTCTCGTCTGCGAGAACCATATCTGCAACGTTCTTTGTAACGTCAGTACCGGTAATACCCATACCGACACCGATATCTGCACTCTTGATAGAGGGCGCATCGTTAACACCGTCACCTGTCATAGCTGTGATATAGCCTTTTTTCTTCCATGCTGTAACGATTCTTGTTTTGTGTTCGGGCTGAACACGTGCATAAACAAATGTGTTTGTAACAACTTTATCGAATTCTTCGTCAGAAAGCTTTTCAAGGTCTGCACCTGTCATAGCATTCTTTACATCTGTAATAATGCCGAGTTCTTTTGCAATTGCAACAGCAGTATCTTTGTGGTCACCTGTAATCATAATAGGTGTGATACCTGCGCTTCTGCATTCATCGATAGCATCTTTTACTTCGGGACGGACGGGGTCAATCATACCTGTAAGACCTACGAAAACAAGGTCATTTTCAATGTCTGCAGGTTCTGTTGATGCGGGAACTTCGGGATATTTCTTCATTGCACAGGCAAGAACTCTGAGAGCCTTATCTGCCATTCTCTTGTTTTCTTCTGAAATCTTTGCTTTTATTTCGTCGCTCATGGGAACAACTTTGCCCTCATACTGAGCGTATTTACAAAGACTTACAACGATATCGGGAGCACCTTTTGTGAACTGAACAATGCCGTTGGGTGTTTTGTGGAGTGTTGACATCATCTTTCTGCCTGAGTCAAAAGGAGCTTCAGCAACACGTGGCATTTTTTCCATAAGGTCATTTTTGTTGAGACCGAGTTTTATTCCGAAGTTAACGAGTGCAGCTTCTGTGGGTTCGCCTGTAACCGTACCGTCGCTGTTTACCGTAACATCTGTACAAAGTGACATCATTGTTGCAAGGTTTTTTTCATCTTCACAGAATGAGTCAACAACTGTCATAACATTCTGAGTGAGAGTACCTGTCTTGTCTGAACAGATAATCTGTGCACAGCCGAGAGTTTCAACAGCTGTGAGCTTTCTGATGATAGCATTCTTCTTTGACATTGTTGTAACGCCCATTGAAAGAACGATTGTAACAACAGCAGCAAGACCTTCGGGAATAGCTGCAACAGCAAGTGAAATTGCAACCATAAAGAAGTTAAGAATAACTGAGAAATCAAGTGCTGAACCGCTTGCAAATGTCTTGATAAGCTGGAATCCGAAAATGAATACACAGATACCGATAACAAGGAATGTAAGGATTTTGCTAAGCTGTGAAAGCTTCTTCTGAAGGGGAGTTTCACCTTCTTCTGCAGAAGCGATAGCATCGGCAATTTTACCCATTTCTGTGTCCATACCTGTTGCAACGACAACAGCTTTACCTCTGCCGTAAACAAGAGTTGAACCCATATATGCCATATTTTTTCTGTCACCGAGAGGTACATCATCACCGTTTTTGCCGTTGATGATTTCAATCATCTTTGTAACGGGTACAGATTTGCCTGTGAGCGCAGCTTCTTCAATCTTCATGCTTGCGCATTCAATGATTCGGCAGTCAGCGGGAATAGAGTCGCCTGCTTCAAGAACGATAACGTCACCTACAACAAGGTCTTCACTTTTTACAGCAATAACATTGCCGTCACGAAGAGTTTTTGTGGTGGCAGCTGACATTTCCTGAAGAGCTTCAATAGCTTTCTCTGCTTTGCTTTCCTGATAAACACCAAGTACGGCATTGATAAGAACAACAGTAAGAATGATGATAACATCGGCAAATTCAGCTTCACCTTCAACGACACCTGTCATTGCAAGAATTGAGAGTAATGCAGAGATGCCTGCAGCAACCAGAAGAATAATAATCATCGGGTCTGCAAGCTGAGCAAAAAATCTCTTCAGAAGAGAATCTTTTTCTGCCTGTTTGAGTTTGTTCTTACCGTTTTTTTCAAGACGGAGTGCTGCTTCTTCTGAAGTAAGACCTGCAGAAGAGGAGTCGACTTTGTTCAATACGGTGTTGACTTCTTCTCTGTAAAAAATCATAATTTTTCGCCCTTTCGTTGTTTTTCCTCAGAGGTGTTTTTACCTGAAAACGGATATTAAAAAAACGCATACAGTTTCCGTTTGTAGAAACTGTACACGAGTCTGGTTTTTTAATTCGTGCCAAGCTGTGTGTACAGCTATGTATGTTGACACAGAAACACGTTTGCGTGCAAACTACTCCCTCATGAGGATTGATTTATTTTGTAGTTAAATATTAGCACATAAACCTGAAATTGTCAATAGGTACAGATTAGTGTGATATGTTATTTTGTTTGCTGAAGAATTATTGCAAAAAACGGTGTTTACAAATTACTTTGTTTGAATTATAATAATCATAACTTTTTTCGAACGGAGATTATTGATGCAGAAACTTATGAGCCGTATGCGTGCGGCAATGGAAAGGTATAATATGATTCAGGACGGAGACAGAATTGCCGTGGGGCTCTCAGGCGGTAAGGATTCTGTTGCTCTTCTTGCTGCCCTTGCTGAAATGCGCAGATTCTATCCTGCAGAATTTGAAGTTGTTGCAATCACCGTTGATATGAGGTTTGACAATGTTGACTCTGATTATACCGAGCTTGAAAAATTGTGCGAAAGAATCAATGTTCCGTTTGTTGTAAAAAGAACTCAGCTTGCAGATATCATTTTCAATATCCGCAAAGAATCAAATCCCTGCTCACTCTGTGCAAAGATGAGAAGAGGAATTCTTCACGATGCCGCAATCGAAAACGGTTGTAACAAAGTTGCATTGGGGCATCATATGGATGACGCAGTTGAGACATTTTTTATGAATCTTCTCAAAGGCGGAAATATAAGCAGTTTCTTTCCCGTTACATATATGTCAAGAAAGGATATACATATTATCCGTCCTATGGTGCTTGCATCTGAATCACTTGTTGCAGGTGCCGTGAAGCATTTTGATTTGCCCGTTGTAAAGAGTAAATGTCCTATGGACCATACAAGCGAAAGGGAAAAGACAAAGGTGCTTGTAAAATCACTCAATAAGGAATATCCTCAGCTAAGGGAAAAAGTTATCGGAGCTCTGCAGAGAAGAGGACTTGATAACTGGTAAAAATTTTTACTGACAATAAATAATCGGCATAAATACGGTTAAACTGTTTATATCATAATCGGAAGGATGATGCAAAATGATTGAACAGGATACCGTAAAACTTCTCAGAGAATGTGATGCCGGTGTAAAAATGGGCACACAGTCAATTGATGATGTTATTGAGTATGTTGAATCGGACAGACTCAGAAAACTTCTCAGCGATTGTAAAATTGAGCACGAAAAACTCAATACAGAAATACAATCATTGCTTGATAAGTATCAGGATGAAGGAAAAGACCCGAATCCCGTTGCAAAGGGTATGTCATGGATGAAAACAAATATGAAACTTGCAATGAAAGAGTCTGACACAACAATTGCAGATCTTATGACAGACGGTTGCAATATGGGAGTGAAGTCTCTTAATATGTATCTTAATAAATACAAAGCTGCAGATGAAGTTTCAAAGGATATAACAAAAAAGCTTATCAATATCGAAGAGAAACTTGCCGTTGATATCCGTGAATTTCTGTAAAACAAAAAAGCTGTCTGAAGACAGCTTTTAATTTTTTATCTTATTCTGAAAAGTTTTCTGAACTTTTTCTGCCATTTTTTCAGATAAAGGGTAACAAGTCTTGTTATACAGATATCATAAAGAACAAACATTGTGTTGCCGAGTCCGAGAAGAATGGGTACTGCCCATTTTCCGTATTCTTCAAACTCTTCAAGGGGCATACCGAAAACATAAGTTATAATGCTGTATGTAGCAACTGCAACCGCATTGAAAAACAATGCTTTAAGAGCCCAGCATATAACATTATTCTGAATTTTGCTTTCAAGCACAGGTTTGAGAATAGGATAGCAACCAAAAAATGCACAATATACCATTGCAGCTTCCTTGTTCGGCAGTATCAGAAAAGAAAGAATACTTACTGCAACATAGGTGCAAAGAGCCCAGCTTTTGCTGATTTCAATAACCATAAGAATCAGCAGTGCGCCTGACATCGCAGGCAGAGCGTACTGAAGATAGGGGATAACTGCTGTCAGCAGCATAATCACAAGTGAAAGTGCCGCTGTCATACCGCCCATTGCTGTTTTTGAACTGTTTCTCATTTCAGTCACCATCAGCAGCAGCGTATACAGTCGCCGCCCATACATTCACAACAACAGTCTGCACAGATAAGGCCCTGACAGATATTGCAGAAACTGCAGTCTGAATCTGCAGATCTGCCTGTTGCAGTTCTGTAACCGCCGCTTCTCTGGTTGTTCATTGACTGATAAGCTCTTGAATATTCGGGATTCATTGAATCCATCTGATATGCACGCTCATAATTTTCATAAGCTGCATTTGCCCAACCCTTTTTCTGCTGAATCATACCCTGGAGGTAATACCATTCGGCAATACGGGACATAGGGGGGATATTGTCAAGCATTTCCTGGGCACCGTTGAGATCATTTCTTCGGATTTTTTCTCTTATCTCTGAGTATGTGGGAGGTGTGTAAGAGCTGTTTGAATATGTTCCGTAGGAACTGCTTGAAGAAGAATATGATGAACCTGAACGTCTCTGAGACATAATTGCATCATATGCGTCATCAAGTTCTTTCATTTTTCTGTCTGCAATATCAGAAAGCGGACTTCCCGAGAAGTCTGTTTCGTGAATTTTTCTTGCCTTTTCACGGTATGCAGTTTTTATGTCTTCATCGGAAGCATTGAGTGAAACACCGAGAAGCTCATATGGATCATTCATTTGTCTTCCTCCTCTCATAAACTTTTAATGTTTCGTAATATAATCCGTCATAGATTACGTTTTCGGTTATAGGACCGAATTTTTTTATATCAAGAAGTTCATATGCCTTTGTCAGCTCGCCGGCTGTCATCAGCAGATCACCTTTGATTTTTTCATAATTATCCTGTCCAGCAAGAAGAAACGGGTTGTAATTGCCTGATTTTCTGTCCTTTTCAATATCATCAAAGGCATCAATCATATATACCCATCTGCCAAGGCAATATCCGACTCTTTTTCTGACAGTTTTTTTGTCTTCGTCAGTCTCATTTTTTGCATACAATTCAGAAAGAAGTATTGCTGTAGGCTCTGCCGCTTCATCAACAGATGGAGATTGCTTTTCTTCAACAACAGATTGCATTTTCATATACTCTTCAATTATTATTGCCGCATCTGGTCTGTTTTTAACAGCCTTTTTATAGGAATGCAGTATCATTACCATTAACATCCTATAGAAAAATGCTTTAATAAAAATTGAATCTTTTATATTATCCTTTATCTTATGATAAAGGAGCAAAACAGAAATATCTGCAGCATAGCTGATATCTTCCTGTTCATTTTTGCAGAAATTGCATTTTTTTGCAGGATTGAACGGGCATCGTTTTTGCTCAAAACACACTTTTTCATCAGAAAGCGCCATAAGAGCAAGTGCAAGGAATGTTGAGTCATAACTCAAAAAAAGGCGTGACATAATGCCATACCTTTTTCCGAGTTCTTTGCATAAAGAACAATAGATGCCTTTATAGGTTTCGTCCTCTTTGACTTTGAGTTCGGGACGGTGAGTTCTTATATAACCGAACATCAGAGAATAACTTCGTGACCTGTTCTTGCTGATTCGTAAACAGCGTCAAGAATTCTCATCATATCAACACCGTGCTGTGCAGGAGCAAGACATTCTGCTCTGCCAAGGGCACAGTCAACAAAGTGATTGATTTCGTTCTGGAAAAGACCGTCAAATGAAAGAGCTGTATCTTCATCAAAATCAACATTCACAAGATAGTTGTTCATTTCTGTGTAGATTTCAACCTGCGGATCAAGCTTGCATCCTGCTTTTGTGCCGTAAAGCAGAATATCGCCTTCGGGCTTTTTGATGTTAAGGCTGAATGAAGCCTCAATGCTGAGAACTGCACCGTTGTCAAAACGGATCATTGCAGAGGCAAGGTCTTCAACGTCACAGATATCACCTTTTTTAGCGTCAGCAGCTGCATAACCCTTTGTCTTGATAACGTCGGGGCGGTTGAAAAGCTTCTGGAAAGTTGCTCCATAGACAGATACGGGCTGAGGACAGCCAAGAAGATATCTTACAAGGTCGATAACGTGAACACCAAGGTCGATAAGGGGACCACCGCCTGAACGTGATTTGTCACCAAACCAACCGCCGGGATTGCCGTTACGTCTGAGGTATGTTGCTTTTGCGTAATAAATATCACCGAAGTTGCCTGCATCAATAAAGTCCTTTACAACTTTGCAGTCGTTACCGAAACGTCTTACAAAACCGATCTGAAGGATTTTTCCGTTTCTGTCTGCTGCTTCTTTCATTGCACGTGCTTCTTCTGCGTTCATAGCCATAGGCTTTTCGCAGATAACGTGTTTACCTGCATTGAGTGCAGCAATTGAACATTCAGCGTGTGCGCTGTTCCATGTGGTAACGCTTACAATGTCAATTTCGGGAAGTGCTCTGAGCATTTCATCCTTATCTGTAAAACATCTTGATTTGTCTACACCGTATTTTTCTGCTTTCTGGTAAAGTCTTTCTTCATTGATATCACAGAATGCATAAAGTTCAACATCAGGATTGTTGATGTAACCGTTGATATGCTCCTGGCTGATACTTCCTACACCGATAACGGCAGCTTTTAATAAACTCATAGTGATTTCCTCCGTTTATATACTGAAATTATATTAACAGAGAACCGAATGTATTTCAAGTTTTTTTTGAATTATTATTGAAAAATAAAAAATATGATACTATAATATATTTGATGAAAAGAGGTAGATTTTGATGAAATATATTTATGAACCGCATTTTCATACTGCGGATGTAAGCACCTGTGCTGAAATTTCCGCTGCGGAAGCGGTTGAACTTTACAAAAAAGCCGGTTATTCGGGCGTTGTTGTAACAGACCATTTTTCACTTGAGTGTTTTGAATGCAAATATCCCGGTGAAACATGGGCGGAGAAGGTTGATTATTTTCTCAGAGGTTACCGTAATGCCAAAAAGTGTGCATCAGACACATTTTCAGTTATGCTCGGCATTGAGCTGAGATTCCCTGACAGCGAAAATGACTATCTTGTTTACGGTCTTGATGAACAGTTTCTTTATGACCACGAAGAGATAATAAAAATGACTCCCAAGCAGTTCAAAAAACTTGCGGAAGTCAATAATATAACAGTTATTCAGGCTCATCCGTTCAGAATTAATTCGCATATAACAAATCCCCGATATATCGATGGTATTGAAGTTTACAACGGCAACAGAAGACACGATTCTTCTAACAATATCGCAGAAATATGGGCAAAAAAACACGGCTTCCTGACAACATCCGGCTCAGATTTTCATGAGTACGAAGATATTGCAAGAAGCGGTATGATATGTGACAGATTTATTGAAAATGTTCATGAATTCAGAGCTGTTCTTCTTACAGGCGGCTTTGAACTCAAAAAACCTTAATTAAAGAATTTTTCGGCAGCAGAAAACACTTCATCTTGTTTGTCTGCTGTCATTTTTTCGCAGAAATCAGTGCCTGAAAACAGACATAAACCTTCAAAAGAAGCTTCAAGTTCCATAAAGGCGATACGTGTCTGTTTCTCCATAATTTCAACAGAATATTTCCCGCTTTTGCCGCAGCTCAGGAGTAAAAATCCCTTGCGGCTGAAGGTGGGATTTTTGTATTTTTCATCGCTGTAATAGGGCTGAAGTCTGTCAAGAAAAGCCTTCATCGGAGCAGGAAATGAGTAGCAATAAACGGGTGATGCAAAGATTATATAGTCTGAATCAAAGATGCTTTCAATGATTTTTTCCATATCCTTATTAATACATTTTCCTGTTTTCTTACAAAAATTACAAGCTGAGCAGGGGGTTAGTTTTTCATCATAAATATTATATGTGTTGATTAAATAATTACACTTGTTTAAGAATTGTTCAAGAATCTGTGCTGTATTTCCGTTCTTTCGTGGTGAAGCATTTATGACTGTGACTTTTTTCATTTCATAGACTCCTTGGCGGTGTTGATTGAGGCAATCAGCATAACACGAATACTTGTGCACGCAGAGTCAAGAGCCTTATATTCTTCTTCGTTTATGTAATCAGTCTTAAACAGCAGCTCTAACCAATATCCTGTTTCGTTTGCTTCTTTAAGCGCAATTTGAAGTTTTGCGATAAAGTCCGCTTTTCCGTGCGCATATTGTGCTTCGCGGATATTTGCACCTATAGAGGTGCCGCTTCTGCCAATCTGATTAGAGATAATAGATTCCCGTTTTTCTTTTAAGTATTTGACGAGATTGATAACAGAAACTGCGAAATCCATAGACTGTGTTCTTAATTTGCTTTCTGACATATCCGTACCTCCTATTTGTGCCATTCTATCATAAACGTCGGTGATAATCAACCATAAGTGAAGTTTGGGCTTCGCCCAAGTGAAGTTATGCCTGCGGCATAGTGAAGTTTCTCCTTCGGAGCAGAGAAGTTAAGTGTTCCGCATATCGTGCCGAAGGCACACTTCACGCACGAAGTGCGCTTCGTTTCCGAAGGATGCTTCACGTTCCGCAAAACGGAACACTTAGTTCGAAAAAAAGACCGTATTTGTCACAGACAAATACGGTCTTTTTTCGTGGTGCCGGTGACCGGGGTCGAACCGGTACGGTATCGCTACCACCGGATTTTGAGTCCGGCACGTCTGCCAATTCCATCACACCGGCATACACCATTTATGAATAATACTATGTTTCTGATTAAAAATCAAGAGGTAAAAATTTTTTTTGTCATAATGCATAAATATTTCAGGGGATTCTGTGAATTTATTCAAAATCGAAAAATATTAATAATTTTTTTATATTTTGCTATTGCATTAATTTTTATTATAATATATAATAACTCTGGACTATGTTAAGGTGGTGCCTTGTATAGTGAACGTATATGTGCACTGCCTGTCAATTTTTCCGAATTTTGAATCAGAAAATCAAAAAAGGAGGATGAAATATGAAAATGCTCAAAAAGACTCTGTGCGTATTCATGTCTGTTCTTATGCTTTTCTCAGCACTTTCTGTAAGCCTTTATGCTGCAGCAGAAGAAGTAAGAAATGATGCAGATTACAGAGCACTTGCTTATTCATTTTTCAACTACACGATCAAGTCATCGGCTCACTCATCTTCATATGAGATAACAAGAGATGAAAACGGCAATCCCGTACGAAGCCTTGTCGGTGACCTTAATCAGTACAAAATATCCAATGCATCCGGCGAATACGAATATGCGGATGATGAGGGTATGCCCATTCGTGCTGTATCATTTGACCATCAGGTAACAGCGAAGGATAATTCTGCAGGTCTTATCAGAACTGCTGCAACAACTTATCTTTCAATTGTTGATGGTATTATGAGTACAGAATACGGTGTAGGTCTTTACACAGTTCCTATGATAGCAGACGACGTTGCTGAAACTCTTAAGTTCACAAAGGGTGATGACGGCGAATACCTCTTCCTTGACGGTTATACATATGCAGTTGACGCTGTCGGTAACATAAAAGCACGTTCACCTGAAAAGACATACGAAGTTGTTGACGGTGAAATCGTTGAACTTGAAACAGATGATTCATGGGCTGAAGAGTATAATACTTCTGCATACACACTTATGGATCTTTTCGAGTTCTGCCATGTTTCAACAGTTCTTGATTACTTCAGCGGTAACTGTACATCAATCAACTCAGGTAACTGGTTCCATACATACACATTCATCTGTGAAACAGATCTTGAAACAGTTCTTGTTACAGAAACTCTTGTTAATAAGCCTGTTACAATGCAGTCAATGACTGTAAGCTGGAAACTCAGAAGACAGTATGATGAATCAGGTACAAAGGCTCAGTATTACAATGCCGGTTATACTCTTGATAAGGGTACTACAGGTACAGACAATACACGAGTTGACCTTGTAACTCTTCAGGGTACACTCAGCGGTTATTTCTCTGACTACATTTCAGCAGATGAAAACGGCTCTGTAATGCTTGACAGACTTACAAACGGAAATCTTCTTAACTATCATTATGAATATATCACAAAATATTATGATGTGTTCTCAAGCATTTCAAATGCTGCGAAGATTGCTGTTTTCGGTCAGGATGCATACAGCTATGTTAACCTTGTAACACAGCTTACTCCTATTGTAAATTCAAATAACGCAACAGACAGTTCATATTGGCCAAAGCATACTTATTCAAAGCATCAGGATGCTCAGGGTAATGATATTGTTTATCAGGTTGACGCTCAGAAGGTTACTTCAATCGTAAGTACTATTGACGGACTTCTCAAGAGTGAACGTGTTGGTACAATTCTTAAGCAGTTCTTTGATTTTACGGATCCCAAGTATGAGAATATGGCATACTATGATGCTGCTCACAATGCAAAGACAGCGCAGGATGTTCTTAAAATCTTTATTGCTGACTTCGTATATCAGGACAGCATAATCAATATGCTTCTTGAACTTCTTTATCCTATGGTTTCAAGCCTTCTTGACGACCTTATCACTGACGCATTCATCGAAGAAACCCTCGGCGGTCTTGTTGACGGTATTGACCTTGGCGGTCTTATTGACGGCGTTGTTAACCAGGGTGAAGGCTGGCAGGCTACAATCTATGCTGCACTTGCAAGTATCGGTGTTACACTTACTCCCGCAGGTCTTGCATATGTATGGAATAGATACGGATACCTTAACGATTCATACGGCTACACAACAACATTCCCTCAGTTCAGAGCAATGCATGACCACCTCAAGGCTGCAAAGGGCGGTATCACAAAGTCAGGTCTTCATAATACGGGCGATTATGCTGCTATCGGTTCAGAACATGACGGATATTGCGGTGACCGTTGGAAAGACGTAGACTTCAGTAAGATGGTATGGGGCATCAACGGTGACCAGACAAAGTTCCTTAAAGCTCTTGATGCTATTCTCGCACCTCTTGCTCCATTGCTTGGCGTTCTTTTCGGTGATACTGACTCATCAATTGAAGTTGCCAACGTTCTTGGCTCAAAGCTTACTCTTATCCTTAACGATGGTGACATCACTCATAACTATTACAACACAATTCTTCTCCCCGTATTTGAAGTTCTCGGTCTTCCCGGACTTCTTTCAGGTAAAGAATTTGAAGCAAGATCAGAAGCTATCAGATCTGACTCAAGCAGAAACCCCAACACAATTTCTGCTTTCCTTAACGATGGTATTCTTAATCCCATTCTCAACTGGGTAAACAATGTTCTTCTTGCTGACCCTATCGGTACTGTCCTTAACCTTGTTCCCAACCTTTCATACTTCCTTACATCAGGCGGTGTTCTTGCAGCTGTAAAGACTCTTCAGATTCCCATCAAAATTAAACATTTGATTGCTCTTAATATTCCTATCACTGTTTATACACTTGATGTTCTCGACCTTATCGGTGAAGATACACTTGCATTCCTTGATTCAGTTCAGGGTATCCTTAATCTCATCGGTTTTGATGTTGATACAGGTATTCCCGTTATCGGTTACCATGAAAAAGATAAATCAATGGTCTATGCTCCCGGTATGGAAGGATATAACAAGGATATTCATACAGAACCCGTAACAGAGGCTTACATCAGTGTTGACGGTTCAATGAACCTGTATCAGGACAGTGAGTTCACAACATTTATCACAGGTCTTGATGAAAACGGTGAATTCAATCAGTATGCAGTCCGCAATGAAATCGGCTGGGCTAACGCAGCAGGTAATGTTGTAACAGAGCATACTGAAACTGAAACAGAGGATGAATACAGCATTCCTGTAAAAATGTATTATTCCTATGTTGAACGAATTGAAATCGAAGACGGCGAAAACTCCGAACCTGCTGAAGGTGAAGAAGCTTCTCCCGAATACGAAGAAATTGTTCACAGAGTTCTTTATGAATCAATGATTCCTCAGGAAGTATATGAAGCAGAAGAGTATGATGTTCACGAGAGTATCGTAACAAAAGAAGAACCTGCATCACTTCCCCCCATTATGGACTATAAGCTTCAGGCTGTAGGTACTGTTACAACTGTTTCCTCGGGCAGATATACTGAGTTTGTAATGACAAACAGAGAAGGCAACGAGGAAAGATGGGCAGCAGGTACAAGAAAGTACATTGATGTTCAGGTAGGCGGTATGGAAACAGAAGGTCTTGTGCTTCTCTTCCTCTTCCGTTACATCTTCTCAGCTCTTATGTACAGAACTTACGATCCTTCACTTCAGGATTTCGCAAGTAAATACACACTCCTTGATGCTTTTGGTCTCGGTGGTGATATGCTTACAGATGAGCTTTTCGCAGGTCTCAGACTTCAGGATATTATTGATAACGTCGTTCTTAATCCCGACGGAGCAATTGCAGCACTTTTCGAATTGTTCTACAAGAATGAATTCGGTTCACTTTACAAAGTTGTAAACGGTATCGTAACAGACGGTGATGATTATTCATACGCTCCCGAAGAAGTAAACTATCATACAGAAGAAATCTTCGGTTATGCTGATGAATATGAAGATTACAACTACGGTAGCAGCGTTCTTTATACAGAACACTGGACAAAAGAAAAGGCTTCTTACATGGCTGATAATCTTGATGACATTGCAGAAAATGTATTCAAGATGCTCAAGCTTGAAAATATGGGTTCACTCAGTGAATTCCTTGAAGATCTTATCGGTGATCTTCTCTTCACTAATGATATGCTCAGTAACCTTGCAAGTATGCTTTACGGTCTTCTTGGTGACCTTGGCGGAAGTATTGACATCCCCGGCATTCTTGATGCTGCACTTGACGTAGATATGTCAAAGGCTAACCTTGCAAATGCTCTTGTATACGAATTCGGTGATGCAGCAAAGGTAAACGGCAAGATGACAACTGAAGATGGCACAGAAATCCCGGTTGTTTCAATTTATAATAAGCTTATGGAAGAAAACAGAATCACTTCCGTATATGAAACTGATGCAATGAATGCTCACGCAGCAGGTGACTACGAAGCATATAAAGAGTACAAGGCTCTTGCAGTTGAATCAGCTAAGTATAGTGATAAGACATTCTATCAGGTAGACACAAATGAAGAAGGCGAAGAAGAAAATCTCTACGCATTTGACTGGGGTTATAACAATGAAGCTATAACATCTCAGTTCTCAAATGCTGAAATCTTCCTCAGAGCACTTTCAGCTATTGCATCACCCTTTGCATTCCTCTTCAAGTTCCTCTTTGCAGGTGATGACCTGAGCGTTCTTAACCTTATCAATATCCCCGGTTACGAAGCTTATTACTATTCATGGATTCCTCTTATGGAAACTCTCGGAGCAACAGACGGACTTGTTGACTTCAAGACATATTATACAAAGATTTTTGCAGGTGAATCTGCTCTTACTCAGAATTGTGATACAATTTACTACACAGTTAAGCCTCTTATCGGTTTTGTTGAAAAGGTAATTGATAATCCTATCGAAGTTGTTCTTAATCTTCTTCCCAACCTGCTGTTCTTTATCTCTCTCGGCGGTCTTAACGATGTCTTGAATAACCTTATCCACTTTGCATATGTTCTTCTTGACATCCTCGCTCCCGTATTTGATGCATATCCGCTTGTTAATAACCTTCTTGCAAACCTTAATATCGGCGGTATGCAGCTTAACCTTGCAGTACCTCTTGATTTCGACTTCAACCAGCTTGTTAACCAGCTTCTTGAAGGACTTCTCGGTGAAACACTTTCATTCGATATCGAAAACAAGAATATTGTTCTCGGTACTGATGAGGTAGAAAAGGAATTCTTCATTCCCACTCTTGATGAAGAAGGCAACGAGCAGTATGATGAAGAAGGTGAAGTAATCGGTGAATATGAGACGAAGACTGTTACAGAAGAAATCTATGCAGTCGGCACTCTCAATATCACACTTCCTTACATTGACTTCTCAACACTCTGTGCAGGTACAATCATCAAGAAGATGTCTGTATCAGGTCATAACTATGTATACCTTAATGGTGCAGGCGGTGCAGACCTTATCACTCTCATCTTCAGAATTGTTACAGATACATTGTTCTTTATGGATAACTCAATCAATATTGCAAACTTCCTTATCGGCTTCTGTCAGCTCGATGACGAAGAAGGCAGTGATGAAATCCTTCTTGAAATCTTCACATATCTCAACGTGAAGGCAAATGAAGCTGAAATGCCTGATGTTATTCTAAATCTTATCTACACAATTTATCAGCTTCTTGTTCCTGTGGCTGATATGCTCGGTTCAAGATTTGCAAACGTTGATTTCAGTATCACAGATCTCTTTGAGGATATGGATGATCTCGATCTTACTAAGGACAGAATAAGTGCTCTTCTCAGCTCAGGCGGAGAACCCAATCCCACTCTCAGCGGATTTGCAAGACTTATTGATCTCCTTATGCAGTTCTTCGAAAAGATTAAACTCTTCTTCGCAGGATTGTTCGGTTAATCACCAAATTCAATACGGGCGGATGTCTATGACATCTGCCCGTTTTTTCTTTTCATATTAATATATATAATGATTAGTAAATGGAATCATTTTCACTTGACATTGAGCACAAAATCCGTTAATATAAAATTGTATATTTATGTGATATGTAGGTGAATTATGTCTAAATCTGTTAAATGTTTACTGGCTGTTATTTTAACACTTTTGACAGTATATACTCCTGTTGGTTTTGTCTTTTCGGATATCACAGCTTTTGCTGCAACCGAAGAAGAACTCAACAGACCAAATGTTTTTCTCAAACAGCAGACATCTGTTACCTGTACACTTGCAAGTGCGGCAATGCTTATGCGCAGAACTGCTATCTGTTCGGGAATGGAAAGTTGGGTAGAGATAACAGAAGAAAATATTCGTCCTGTTGCATGGACAAATGGTGTAGGTCTTCGTTGGAATTTTACATACAGTAATATTACTATAGGTCACGGCTATTTTGCAGGTGACGATAATAAAACCGAATTGCTGAATCTTCTTGAACAGTATCCTCAGGGACTTGTTATATACAATGCAGGCAATGAAGATCAGACTCACGCTGTATTTCTTTGTGATTACGATGAAATCAATGATATTTTTTATGTAGCTGATCCTGCAATGGGTTCACCCGAAGGCAGAATCCCTCTTATTGAATCAACAATAAAAGGTGAGACTCAGGAAGATCAGATCAATAACCTTGATGCATTCTGGTATGTTGTTTCTCCCATTGTAACAGTTGAAGACGGTGTTTATCTTGCTCCCGACGTTTCATCAGGTTCAACAGATGTACCGGGTGATACCGTGACTTTCAATCAGACAAAAAAGCAAATCGGCGCTTACTATGTTGTTTCAGATGATGTGACAGAAGGCGCTGCACTCAGATATTATCCCAGTGGTAGCAGTACTGCTTATACCCGTGTGAATAAGGGCGCAATTCTTTTTGTAGATTCAATCGGCAAAAACAATTTTGGTGCAGAGTGGTATAAAACTGAATCTGGATATTATATTTTCAGCAGCAACCTTGTCCCTTATGAAGAATATTCCGATGAAATTGTAAAATTCAGAAATACTGCAGTTTCTGCGGAGGGGACATACTCTGTGTCATCTGCAGACGGTGTTGCTGAGCTTCGTCTTGAGCCTGCAGAAGGCAATAATATCGTTGCAAAGGTTGAAAAATCAACCAATCTTTATATCAAACAATCAGGTGTCAATTCTGTTGGTGCTAAATGGTATCTGACTCAGGAAGGTTATTATATAAAGGCTTCAGATGTTGATTTTGTTTCTTCAGAAAAGCTCAGCGGAGCAGATTTCAAAGGCGAATTGTCATCTGTCAGAGGTGAATACCGTGTTGAGCCTGTTGAAGATGATGAATCACCAGCTGAAATTGAACCTGTTGAATACAAAATAACTGCATCAGCACTTAATGTCAGAAAATATCCTGTTGACGGTGATATTCTCGGAATGTTGTCAAAAGGTGCTGTAGTTAAGGTAACTGCTATCCTTGGTAACTGGGGCAGAATTGAGTATAATTCACGTGAAGCGTGGATTTCACTTGAATATGCCGAAAAAATAACAAACGTTATCACGCCCATCACTATTGAATCAATCAAAATAAATAAAGATATGGTTCAGACAGGTGAGGAAATCGAATGCGTTGTTAAAATTAACTCCGACGTAGCTTGTATGTACAGATTCAGTGTATATAACAGCGTTGGTGAACAAGTTTTTTCAAGTGGTTCGTTGGTTGCAAAAAATACGTTCAGATATAAGACTGCAAATTCCGGAATGTATTATTTTTATATCGATGTTGTATCCGGTGACGGAAGAACCGTCAACGGATACAGTGGAAATTTCTCTGTTCATAACAAACTTCAGATTGAATCTGTAAAGAGCAATGTCGATGACAAGGCTTTTGCTGATCAGGAAATCGTGTGGACAGTTAAAACAATTTCTGAATCATCAACATCAAAGTTCAGATACACTCTGTACTTTGACGGCAAAATTCTTCTTGAAAAGGATTCTTTGCTGCCTACATTCCGCTATGTGCCTGAAAAAGCAGGTGTATATCAGCTTAAAGTATATCTTGAAGACGAATATTCATCTTCAGAAGAAATTGCATCAGAGCAGATTACAGTTGTCCGTGAACTGAACATTGAATCTGTCACAGTAAGTGCATCAACAGCTTTCGCAGGTGAGTCTGTGGAATGCACCGTTAACGCAGTAGGCGGTAAGGGTGAATATAAATATGTATTTTCTGTTTTTAAGGATAATCAGCCTGTGAAAAGCGGTTCATATGTGACAAATAATAAACAGAAAATCATTCTTGAAGAGGCAGGTACATACAGAATTCTCTGTGCTGTTATGGATGGTGAAGCAACAATTGTCTCTGCTTTTTCTTCTCCGATTGTTGTGCTCGAACTTCGTCCGGGAGACCTTGATAATGACAAGAAAGTTACTGCAATAGATGCAAGAACCGTTCTCAGAGCTTCTGCAGGAATGGAAACTCTTACACCCGGCCAGAAAATTGCGGCAGATGTCAATAAGGATGATAAAGTCAATGCTATTGATGCAAGAATTATTCTTCGTTGTGCGGCAAATCTTGAAAAACTGTAAAATTTAATATTCATTAAATAAACCCGGCATATAATTATGTCGGGTAATTAAATAAATAAAAAACCGAATGCTTTATTCAGCATTCGGCTATGTATTCAGATTAATCAAATAACGGTGTTGAGAAATATCTTTCTGCAGTATCGGGAAGCACGGTAACAACAGTTTTTCCTTTGCCGAGTTTCTTTGCAAGTTTCAGAGCTGCAGCAACATTTGTGCCGCTGGAAATTCCGCACATAAGACCTTCTTCTTTTGCAAGAGCCTTTGCTGTGCCGATTGCTTCTTCGTCTGAAATAATGCAGATATCGTTGTAAATCTCTGTGTTGAGGATAGCGGGGATAAGACCGTCACCGATACCCATCTGAAGGTGTGTACCGATGTTTCCGCCTGCAAGAATTGCAGCGTTTTCAGGTTCAACTGCCCATATCTCAATTTCGGGATTCTGAGCTTTAAGAACTTCACCTATACCCGTGATTGTGCCGCCTGTACCGATACCTGAACAGAAACCGTGAATGGGACCGGCTGTCTGCTCAAGAATTTCAAGAGCTGTATGGTGTCTGTGCACTGTGGGGTTTGCTTCATTTTCAAACTGCTGGGGAATGAAAACATTTTCGTTTTCTTCAGCCATAGCCTGAGCTGTTGCAACACACTTTTCGATACATTCTCCGATATTGCCGTCATCGTGCACGAGAATAACTTCAGCACCGTAGTGTTCAACAAGCTTTCTTCTCTCAACGCTTACAGAGTCAGGCATAATAATCTTTGTTTTGTAGCCTTTGACAGCACCTACAAGTGCAAGCCCTATACCCTGATTACCGCTTGTGGGTTCAACAATGATTGTATTGCTGTTGATTTTTCCTTTTTTCTCAGCATCCTGAATCATATTGTAAGCAGTTCTTGTTTTTATTGAACCGCCAACATTAAGACCTTCATATTTAACAAGGATTTCGGCAGAATCTTCAGGTACAAGTTTTGATAGCCTGATAAGGGGAGTACTGCCCATCGCTTCAAGTATATTATTACAAATCATAATAGCACCTCATAAAACATTTACCGACTAATTATAATATTAATTTTCATTAAAGTCAATTATATAATATGAACATATTTAAGAAAGAGTGAAAAGAATGCAGAATTTTATGATAAAATTAAGAAACTTTATGGAAGGACGCAACGGTCCTGACAAGCTTACATTTGTTTTGTTGCTTGTTTATTCACTTCTGTCTTTTGTCAAAACACCGTTCCGCAACATAATTGCGGTTTATATCATAGTTTCTGTTCTGCAGTATGCGGTTCTGCTTTTTGGTCTTTATCGTGTCTTTTCAAAAAATATTCAGAAGCGCTACCGTGAGAATTTCAGGTTTGAGCAGTTGCTGTCAAGGTATAATCCGATGATTGAACGCACAAAACTGCGTGTTCAGTATTTCGGAACACATCGTTTCAGAACATGTAAAGGCTGCGGTGAGTTTCTTCGTTTCAAAAAGGGGAGCCGTAAGAAAAAAACAGTCTGTCCCAAATGCGGCAAAGAACTCACATTTCATTTTCTGTTCTGAACAGACTCCAGGGATAATCGTTATAATCGGGAAGAGCTGTTATACACAGCTTTTCTTTTGTTTCGGGGTGAATAAACTCAACTTTGTGTGAGAAGAGAGCAACATTGCATTTGTTGTCACGGCTACCGTATTTTCCGTCACCACACAACGGGTGTTTTCTGGAGGCAAACTGAACTCTTATCTGGTGTGACCTGCCTGTTTCAAGTTCAATTTCAGCAAGAGAAAGATATTCTACTGAGTCGAGTATTCTGTATTTAAGTGAAGCAGTTTTTACACCTTTTCTCATTCTGTTTACAACAAATGTTTTGTTTTTTCTTGAGTCTTTGAAGAGAAGGTCTTCCATTCTTCCTTCTTTTTCTTCAAAAGTACCGTTAACAACAGCGAGGTAAGTTTTAGTCAGTTTGTTTTCGGCAATAAGTCCCGAAAAAGAAGCTGCGGCTTTTTTTGTTTTTGCATAGATAATCACACCGCCGACAGGTTTGTCGAGTCTGTGGAGTGTATACAGAGTAATCCCTTTTGCTTTTTTTATTTCAGACGGCAGACTTTCAGGAGAGTCAGAATCTTCTGAAAGCATACCTACCGGCTTATTTACAGCAATAATGTGATTGTCTTCATATAGTGTTTCAAACATTTTATCACCCGCATAATAATACCATAAATGCAATCTCTGCACAATATGTTTTTTCATTTTCGGTTGACTTAATTGATATTGCGTGTTAAAATAAATCTGAATACGGAGGATGATATGAATGAAAAGAATAATAAAGTATTCCGTTGTTTCAGCATTAGTGCTTATGTGTACAGTGTTTTGTATTTTTACTTCAGCAGACATTTTTACTGTTGAAGCTGATGCTTTGGCTGATTACGGCTCATGTGCATCACATATATACCCTGACAATGGTGAATATACTGTTGTAGGTAATGCAACTTGTACTGCAACTGCCACAATGTACCGTAAGTGTGTTGTATGCGGATACAATGATGTTTTCGTAACTCCCAAAAATCCTGATAATCATACACTCGTTTCAAGTGATTGGGCATACAGCCCTAAGCCTAATTGTACAAACGGCGGTATCAGATATAAAGTATGTTATGACTGTAACGAAGTTGTTGAAAAGGAAGAGCTTCCCGCACAGCCCGGTGCACATGTTGCAGGTGAAATAAATGTTGTGGTAACAGAGCCTACTTGTTCAACAGAGGGTACAAAGGCAAAGAAGTGCAGATATTGCTCAGAATTGTTTGACTATGAAGCTATTTCAGTCAACAGTGAAAACCACGTTGTGACAGAAAACTGGTTTGTTTCTCAGCTTCCTACATGTAAAGATGAAGGTACGCTTACAGGTGTATGTGATGAATGCGGAGTGAATGCAGATACACGTCCCATTGCTCCCACAGGTGCACATACTCCCGGTGAAGAATGGTTTGTTGATGCAGAGCCTGATTGTGTGAATGAGGGTTCAAAATCTCAGCATTGCACAGTATGTGATACACCTTGTAATTCTGAGAGCATTCCCGTAGCTTCCGAAAAGCATAATTTTTCAGATGAATACACGGTTGATATACCTGCAACCTGCTCAGCAGAAGGTTCAATGTCAAGACATTGTATTAACTGTGATGCAAGAACATCAGTTTATTTCATTGATATTGACCCTTCGGCACATAATTATACAGATGAATGGGTCGTAACAAAAGAACCTACCTGCAGTACCACAGGTCTTAAGCATAAGGTATGTACAATCTGTTCTGAAAATTCAGTTTCCACAATGATTGCTACTGTTGAACACTCATATCCCGAAGAATATGAAGTTTTAAGAGAATCAGCAGACGGTTTGTCTGCTCAGGTAAAATATATCTGTGAAAACTGCGGTTATGAATATATTACCATTGTTGTATTCGGCTCAAACACCGGCAACGGTGATGTGGGTGATGGTTCAATGAACTATTACGTAATCATTCCCGTAAGTAATACTGTAGTAAAAGTCGATTATGATAAGCTTGAAATTACCAATGTAAAAAAAGGTATGACTGTTGGTGAGCTTATGAATAAATTCACAAACAGCTCTGTATTTTCAATTTATGATGCTGACAATAAATTCATCAATGAAGAAGATATTGTTACAACAGGATGCAGATTTAATTATTCAGTAATCGGCGGAGTTAATACAAATTATTATATAAGCGTAACAGGTGATATTGATTCGGACGGTAAAGTTACAGCCGCTGATGCAAGACTTATCATCAGAGCAGCGGCTAAGCTTGAAACTCTCAAAGGTGTTTACTTCACTGCTGCAGATGTGAATGCTGACGGAAAAATTCTTGCAACAGACGCAAGAAAAACATTGCTTGTTGCTGCTGGTATTGAAAAATTCAGTGAAACATATGGATATTAAAGATACAGAACATATTGAATATATAAACAGTGAACTTAAACTCATCGTCTCGAAGGCTCATACCTTCGGGACTGATGCACTTTTGTTGGCTTCATTTGCCGCCCCCACAAAAAAGGCACTTGCCTGTGATTTCGGTACAGGTTGCGGAATAATTCCGTTTTACTGGGTGCGTGAAGGACTTTGCAAAGAGATTTATACTGCTGAAATTCAGGAAAACGGTTACAATCAACTTTGCCGTTCACTTGAAATGAATAATCTTGACAAGATAAAACCTTTCAATTGTGACCTGAGAGAGTTACCCACGGAGTTTCCCAAAGGTCAGTTTGATGTTGTCACAATGAATCCGCCTTATACCAAGGTGAATGCAGGTATAGAAAGCTCAGCAGAGAGTGCAAAGATTGCCCGTCACGGCATAACCTGTGATTTTGATGATGTTTGCTCTGCGGCGGCAAAGCTTCTGAAATTCGGCGGCAGACTCTGTATGTGTATCCGTCCCGAAAGACTTTTTGAGTTGACTTGTTCAATGCAGAAAGTGAAAATCGAACCCAAAAGACTTCGTTTTGTTTCTCAGCGTGACGGTCTTACTCCTTGGCTTGTGCTCGTTGAGGGTAAGCTCGGAAGAAATCCCGGTGTTATAGTCGAACCTGAACTTCATATCGAGAGTGCTGACGGTAAGGAATCACCCGAAATGCTTGAAATTATCGGCACTTACAGAAAGGGTTGAGTCTATGCCAAATTACGGTGTAATACTTCTGTGGGTTGTAATTTTTATTTTAATTATTCAAAGAAAAAAAGTTCAGCGATTATTTAATATTCTTCGGATAAAAAGAAAGAAAAGAGGATTTGTTGATATGAGTCATATTGTTGAAAAATTCATCGGCAAAGATTGTCTTATAAATTTAGGTTCAGGTTCAGTTGCAGACGGCATTGTTAAATCCGTT
>JAZUCO010000142.1:0-22830 GCA_045639185.1 Acutalibacteraceae bacterium | reverse complement strand
CAACTGCTTTCATCAATCAGCAAAAAATATCACGAAGATATTCTCGATGCGCTTTGCCTTGCAGTAACATCAAAGGTCGGATACATATCAATTCCGCATAATCCTAAATGTGACAAAACGGGCTTGCCGATGAGAATTGTTGTTGCAGATATATAAAATTCAATATAATAAATAACCGTAAATGGCTATAATACGCCACTTACGGTTATTTTTTTATTCAAGTGTGTAAAATAAACATCTGTTTTCAGTTTTTTGTTCTGTTAAGTTTTTTTAATGTGACAACCGTTGCACCGATTACACCTATACCGAATACAATCAGCGTAAATGGCATTATTGCAAATGTTGTAGCTGATGCGATATATCCGAATGCAAACTGAACTGCAAAGCCGACACCGTATGCACCGCTCATATGATAGCCTGTGATATCAGCGGAATAATCAGTACCGAATCTTGCAGGCACGCTGTGAAGTACGCTGGGGAATACGGGGCCGTAACCCATACCGATTAAAAACAGACCGATAAGTGCAGTTTTGCCGATGGGCAGAAGAAGAACAACCATACCCACTGCCGCAAGAGCCATTCCGCCCTTGATGAGAGTGTTATCAGAAAGCTTTTCGGACAAAAAGCCAGCAACTATACGGCTTAACATAATTCCGCAGAAGTAGAGTGAAATCCATTTTGCGGCTTCATCGGGAGAAACGGCAAGCACGTTGACGGCAAATGTCGCCCCCCAGGTGCCTATCGTGAATTCGCCTGCGCAGTAAAGTCCGAGTGAAAGAATGCTTGTTATCATTCCTTTTTCTTTCAGCAGACCGAAAAAGGTTTTCTTGGGCAATTCCTTTTGTGCCGACTCGGTTTCTTTGACATCTTTCGGCTGAATATTCCATTTTTTAAGACTCGCAAGAATAATAAGCGCAATCGAAAACTGAATAAGTGCAACCACACGATAACCGCCACGCCATGTACTGTCTCCGCCGAGGAAAGCGGACATAATCATCGGGCTTAATGTAACACCGAGTCCCCAACAACAATGAAGCCAGTTCATATGCTTTGCCTTATAGTGAAGTGAAACGAAGTTGTTAAGTCCCGTATCAATCGCACCTGCACCGTAACCCATAATGATTGTACAGATCATCATCACAATAATGTTGGGGGAAAAACTGATGCCGATAAGTCCGAGTGCGGTAAGAAGAGTTGAGAAGAATGTAACTCTGCCCGTGCCGAATTTTCTCAGAAGAGGACCTGCAATAAATGCGATACCGCCCGTGGAAACTGCGGTAACGACGCTGTAAACCGAGCCGAAACTTTCGGGCAGACCGAATTCAACGTGAACAACGGGCCACGTAACGCCGAAAAGTGAATCGGGAAAACCGAGTGAAACAAAAGCAATATAAATTACAATAAGCAAAAAGGACATATCAATACTCCGATAATTTTTTCATTTTATATTACCATATCAGATAACAAAAGTCCATAGCAACATCTCAGACTGTTCGCTCGTTTTTTATTAAAACCATTATTTTTGCATTTATCTTGTTTTTGTTTCTTCTGTATGATAAAATTATTCTGAAAAAATTTGCTTCAGATATTTTTATCACAGTGATAATGCAGATTATCAAAGGAGTTTTTATGAAAATCCGCAAGCCTATTCTCAAATTGGTCTTTTCCGCAATGTTTCTTGCACTGAGTTTTGTTATGCCGTTTCTGACAGGTCAGATTCCCGAAATCGGTTCAATGCTCTGCCCTATGCATATTCCCGTTCTTCTCTGCGGATTTATCTGCGGTTGGCCCTGGGGACTTGCAATAGGCTTCATTGCCCCTCTTATGCGTTCGCTCATTCTCGGAATGCCCCTTCTGTTCCCTAATGCTGTATGTATGGCTTTTGAACTTGCCGCATACGGTGCCGCATCAGGCGTTATGCATAAAATACTTCCGAAGAAAAAGACAGCAATTTACGGTTCATTGCTTGCTTCAATGATAATCGGCAGACTCATATGGGGCGGTGCAATGTACATATGTATGGGTGTAAACGGTGATGCTTTCACATTTTCAGCATTCATCGCAGGTGCATTCACAAATGCAATTCCCGGTATAATTGTTCAGATTATTTTGATTCCGATTCTTGTTATGGTGCTTGAAAACCCGAAATTTTCAAAGCCCGACAAATTATGATATTTTAACAGGAGAAGATTATAATGGCTAAAGAAAAAAGATTTGAAAAAATTTACAGTCAGAGTGCAGGCTCAATGGAAATCTGGGTTGACAAAGAAACCGGTGTCAATTATTTATACCACTCAAGCGGATACAGCGGTGGTTTGACAGTTTTGCTCGACAAAGACGGAAAGCCCTTGATTACACCTGCCACAGAAAACTGATTATGTGAGTTTTTTCAGAAAACTCAGGCAATAAAAATCTTGCAAAACATAAAAAAGACCTCTTTGCTCAAAACAATGAGGTCTTTTTTTTGTCTGATTTACTTTTTGAAAGTGATATAAAGCATCTGTCCGCTTTCGATTTTGTCGGGAAGGTCAATTTCAACCCATTCGCAGTTTTCGTTAACGGTCATACATTTATCAACGGTATATTCGCCTGCATCAATTTTAAGTTTACGGTCATATTTCTCAGAGATATTTGAAACAAGAAGCGCCTGACCCTCTTCACCCGTTGCGGCAAGAGCATACAAGTCTGTGGGAAGGCTCTTATTCTTTATTTCTGCCTGATTACCGAGAGAATACATCTGTCCGAATGCCCAGAAACCGTAATAAGCAGAAGAGGGTTTCATATCCCTTACAAACATACCTGCGTGAACAGATTCGGGCCAGTAATTTGCACAGTAATAATGTGCCATATCAAGTCCTTCATTCTGGAACATTATAAGCATTGAAGTCTGATTTGCACCGTATCTGCGGTCAATTTTATCATTTTCCATTGGATTGAAATTCCACTCGTCAACGATGATTTCTGTTTCACCGTAACCTGCATCTGCAAGTTTTTCTCTCACATAGCCTATGTACTGCTGATTCTTCCATGTGGTTGTGTAGCTGTGCCAGGTGAAGAAATCCATAGGCGAATTATGTTCTTTTGCATATGCAAGAAAGTCTTCAAAGAATGTGATGAAATATTGATTTTCGGGGCTTGAGCCTGTATTTACAGCATTTGTCTTTGTAAGGGCATAGAATCCACAGGAGCCGTAACCACCGATTTTAAGTTCGGGGAATTTTCCCTTGAGATACTTTGCAGTAACATCATAAAGACGGTAAAATTCCTCGGGAGTACCCTGCCAGAAATTGCTGTTTTCAGGTACGGGCTGACAATCGGGTTCGTTATAGATTTCCCAGTACTCAATGTCGTAATGGAAACCGTCTGCCCAGCCTTCATTGTAGTGGAGAATGATATGTTCGCAAATCTCAGCCCATTTGTCATAATCTGCAGGAGGTTTCAGATGCTCACGTGATTTTTCAGGGTCACTCCAGCTGATTCCGAAACGGAAAAACGGCTCCATACCTGCATCTATGATTGCGGCAAGAACCTTGTCACTCTCTTCAAAATTATATGCACTTTCATCATTTACATCTTTTGAAAAATCGGGAAAAATTCTGTGAATATCAGTCTGATTAATGTCGTGTGTTCTGCAGGAAGTCATATTAGCTTCGGTGAAATAGCTGTTCATTTCGCTGTCAAGCTCATAATCGGGCATTCTGCCGATATTATGAACGGGTTTCATCTCAGAAACAACATTATCAAAATCAATACTGATTGCCTTGGGACTGAAAATCAGCACAGACACAGCAATCACAACAACAAGAATCACCGCAACAACTGCAATTATTTTTTTTGACATAAAACCACCTCCGTATTACTCTATGAAATGAGTTTAACACATATAATTCTAAAAAAGCAATAGTTTTATTAATAAAATAAATCGCTTGCCAAATTCCATACTGTACTATATAATTAAACAAATGAACTTTTCGGGGGAATTGAAATGATAAGAAAAAAAGAGCTTCATACCGATGTACTTGTGCTGGGAAGCGGTCCGTCAGGCTTTGCAGCTGCATATACTGCGGCAAAAAACGGTGCTGATGTTATTCTCGTTGAGCAATGCGGTGACATCGGCGGAATTTCCACAACGGGACTTATGAGTCATTGGACGGGAAGCTGTAACAGCCCTCTTTATTATGAAATTCTCAGACGTTCCGCAGAGCAAAATGAGGGTGAATTGAAAAATAAAATCATCAATCTCATTGACCCCGAAAAACTGAAAACACTCTATCTTGAAATGCTCTGTGAAGTCGGTTGCCATATTATGCTTTACACCTTTGCAGAAGATGCAATCTGCGATGGTGATAAAGTCATCGGTGCAACTGTTGTAAACAAGTCCGGCAAAACAGATATTTATTCAAAAGTCACTGTTGATGCAACGGGTGACGGTGATATTGCCGCAAAGTCGGGTGCTGAGTTTATTCTCGGCAGAAAGTCTGACAACAAAATGCAGCCTGCAACTCTTATGTTCAAAGTCGGTGGTGTTGATTACGACAGAGCAGTATTCTTAGGCTCATTTGAATCCACTTACGATACTCCGCAAGGTGAATTGCAGGCTCTTGCAAAAGAGCATATCCCCTACCCTGCAGGTCATATTCTCACCTACAAATCAACACTACCCGGTGTTGTTACCTGTAATATGACAAACGCAATTGACATTGACGGCACTTCTGCAGACGACCTGACACGTGCAACTCTTACCTGCAGACGTCAGATGGATGACATTGTAAAATATCTCAGAAAATTTGTACCGGGTTATGAAAATTGTTATGTAATAAGCTCCGCATCACTTATGGGTATCCGTGAAACAAGACATTTCAAGGGCAAATATACACTGAATGAAAAAGATATTCTTGAGGCAAAGGTTTTTGATGACTACATTGTAAAGGATGCTTATTTCAATTTTGATGTACACAATATCTCGGGTGCAGGTCTTGACAAAACGGGTGTACAGAAACATTTCAGACAGACAAAAGGTTACACAATTCCCTACCGTTGTCTTCTTCCCGAAATGAAAGAAAATCTTCTTCTCTGCGGAAGAAATATTTCGGGCACACATATGGCTCACTCAAATTTCAGAGTTATGCCGATATGCGTAGGAATAGGCGAAGCGGCAGGCACGGCAGCGGCAATCTCCGTGAAAAAAAATATCCCCCTGACCGATATTACGGCAGAGGAGATACGTGATATTACAGGAATTTAACATTCAGACGGTTATCAGATGATAACCGTCTTTTTTATTCGGCATTATATGCACCGCGTGCATAGAGAATCCATTTTGAACGGTCAAGAGGATTGACGCCTATTCTCGGTGTTGTGTGTTCAAGACCGTCATTGCATTCACGATAACCGTGGAATACCTGAGAAAGCACTGCCTTTCCCGATGTTATGGCGGCAAGTCTTTCAGGAAAATTCATTGTGGTTGCAACGGGCACAACAGCTTCAATTGTTGCCGTTCCCTGACGGATAACGGGACTGTCATACTCCCCTCCTGCTTTGATAATTTCAGAGAAAATTCTGCCTGCAAAATCTTCGGGAGCAATAACACGGATTTTAAGAAGCGGTTCAAGAATCGTTGTTCCCGTTTCAACAAGTCCGTTCATAAAAGCCATAGGGGTGCAGACAAAGAAATCAAGCGGATGCGTGTGAATGGTATGATGTTCACCGCCCACAAGAGTGCATCTGAAATCTGTCACTTCCCAGCCGCAAAGACCTTGTTCAAGGCATCTGTTGAAAGATGTTCGAATATGTGATTGATAACGGTAAAAACACTGATTATTCGGCAGTCTGCCGTGATAAGAAACACCGTAACCTCTCGGCATAGGTTCAATATCAAACTCAACCACTGCCCAGCAGGGTTTCGGCATTGTGTATCTTGAAAGTCCTCTGCCTTTTTTTGAGGGAGTTTCTTTATAGATAACTGTTGGCGGAGAAAACAGAGCGTCTATATCATATCGTTCTTTAAGAAGATTTGACAACACTTCAATCTGAATTTTACCCGTAGTGCTTATGGTGATTTCTTTCTGTCCGTTTTCCCATTTTGCATCAATGTAAGGCTCTTCGTCAGATAATTCATTAAGAGCTGCGGCAAGTGCAGGAATTCTCAGCGGATCTGAATCTGCAGGAGTCACCTTTACACGCAGAAAAGGATTTACAAGGTTGGCATTTTCGGTATGTATGGGAGATCCGATATAAAAACCGTTTTTTGCAGAGGGCAAACCGCATACAGCAGCAACATCACCGCTACGGACAATGCCTATATCGGTACTTTTTGCACCGCAGAATTTCTTTATCTGCGAAACTTTTTCCCTGATTATTTTTTTGTCTTCAACTTCTACTGCATCTGATTCGGCAACAATACTCTTTTCAGGAGCAAACAATTCAACTTCGTCTCTGTTTTCAATCTCACCGCCGAAAAGACGAATATGAGTAACCTTACCGAGAGATTTGTCGTGCTCAATCTTAAAAATGATTCCGCAGAGGTCTTCTGTTGCTCTGCGTGATGAATCAGGCATATATTCAGCAATAATATCTGCAAGTTCTTTTATGCCGACACCGTATTTTGCGCTGCCGCAGACAACAGGTGCAAGTCTGCAGGCAGAAATTTCACTGCGGATAATTTCTTCTGCCCTTTCTTTTGAAAGCACCTTGTCCTCAAGAAACAATTCGGCAGCTTCGTCAGAAATCTCCGCAAGACTTTCTGTGGCTTTCAGGCAGAAATCGTTATCGGAAAGCTTTGCAGCAGAGCAGTTTTCCGTACCCTCACCCGTAACATCTGTCAGAACGATATGAGCATTGTCGGAAATGCCTTCAAGCTCCTTCATAACAGCAGAAACATCTGCACCTGCTCTGTCAACTTTGTTTATAAAAATGAGTCGGGGCAATTTTGCCGCATCAAGTGACTTGAGAATGTTTTCGGTATGTGCCCTTACACCCTCAACGGCAGAAACAATCACAACCGCATAATCAAGAGCTGCAAGCGCGCGTTCAACTTCACCTGCAAAGTCTATATGTCCCGGAGTGTCAATTATATTTATAGTTATATTCTGCCATTTTGCCGTGGCTGTTGCCGTGCGCACAGAAATACCCCTTTGTTTTTCAACAGAAAGGCTGTCCGTTGCAGTTGTTCCCGCATCAACACTGCCTGCATTACGGATGGCACCGGTCAGAAACAACAACTGCTCGGTAAGAGTTGTCTTGCCTGAGTCAACATGAGCAAGAATTCCGATATTATGAAAAATTTCAGCCACTGACCGTTACCTCCTTAAAATTTTTGTTATATAAGTATGCCGTTACAATGGTCAATTTCGTGCTGAATTATCTGAGCAGAAAAACCGCTGAATGTTTTTATTCTTGTCTGAAATTCAGATGTCTGCCATTGTACTTTTATATTTTTGTATCGTTTGCATTTACGGGGCCCGCCAAGAAGAGAAAGACAACCTTCCTCAGTTTCATAAGGGTCTGATTTCTTTATAATTTCGGGATTGAACATCACCATATATTTGCCGTCATTATCAAAAGCGATAATGCGTTTGCGTACACCTATCATATTTGCCGCCATACCTACACAGCCATCTTTATGGGCTGTAAGTGTATCAAGCAGATCTTCTGCAACCTGCATATCTGCTTTTGTTGCATTTTCTGATTTAAGACCCAGAAAAAACGGGTCGTGCATTAATTCTTTAACCATAAAATATCCTCAATTATATATTATTTCAATTTCTGAAAAAACACATCAGCTTTATAATCATTTAATAAAGAATAATTTTTTCTTGATATGCTGATTCCCCATTCAGGTGCACTCTTTTGTCCCGGTTTATCATAGTTTCTGTCTACAAAAACAGCATTAGGTATTTTCCACGCTGTCGCAGGAATAACAAACACATCAGGCAACTGATCATCAATAAAATGCAGATAACATACAAGTCTGTTAGCTGTAAGTTCAGGCATCTTAGACTTTGCAACAAACACATAACCGTAATTGCGTACAGACTTAACCTGTACTTCACAATATTCATTTTTAACAGGAGATTTCACAACAAAATCCACACCATGATCATCAACTTCACAAGTATACACTTCAAATCCATAAGAAGCAAACTCCATTTTTGCATAATACTCTGCATATTTACCTAATTGAAGATGATTTAATTGAGACCATTTCAGATTTGGCATATCTGCACCCCTTTTTATTAATTCAAATTTAATAATTTATTTCACAACATCATAAAGTGTTTTCTGTATTTCGGACAACCACCAGAGTTTATACCCTGCTTTTGTGGGATGAATGTGGTCAACAAGATAAAGTGACTTTTCATCATCGGTGATATTATTGATTTCTTCATTATTCCAGAAATCAATAACTGTAATATCCCATTTTTCCTCCAGTGAAAGAAGCATTTCAACCATCTGAGCATAAGCTGTACTGTCATACTTTGCCTGAGTGTAAAAAATCACGGGACAATTCCAGGTTTCCTTTGCATATGCGATTATGTATTCAGTTGCACCTGCAATTGTCTGTGTATCAAAAGCATCAATACTGAAGCTTTCTGAAATCTCACCGAGAGGCAGATTCTTTGTGGCATCGTTTGTTGAAAGCTGACACATAAAGAAATCGGCTTTTATATCTTTGTCTATTGATTTCATTCTTGAAACATATGAGTTTGATTTTATATCTGCAAGAGTCGTGCCCGAAACTGCTTCTTTTACAACATTAAGGCCGTCTGCTTTTTCAAGAAAATCAGCAAAGCTTACCCCCATTGAGCCGTAACCGTAGGTAACGGAACTGCCGAGGAATATGCCTGTTTTTCCGCAAAGAGGACTATTTTCAACAGCCTCTGTATTGCTTATGCCGTATTCGTTGCCGTTACCTTTTGCAAAAACTCCGAACATATCTGCAATATACCCTCCTGCACATAAAACAATCACAACAAAAACCGAAATTATAACCTTAACAGACTTTTTCATTCTGACTCTCCGTTTTTTTATTCTATAATAACACAAACAGATAAGACAAAACAATAATCTTTGCAAAAAAACAAAAAGACCGCTTCTGCGGTCTTTTCTTGACTTAATTAAAGAATAACTTCTCTGCCCTTTTCTGCAGATTCATAAATTGCGCAGAGAATCTTTATCATATCAACACCCTGAGAAGGCTTGAATACGGGCTCTGCACCCTCAACAAGAACATCAACAAAGTTCTTGATGTTGTATTTATGACCGTCTGTTTCCATTTTGCCCTTGGGAACAATATCAAGAAGCTGACCGTCATCTTCAGTAAAGAATTCAACTTCATTTTCGTCCCATTTAAGACCTGCTTTTGTACCTCTGAGTTCAACATAGCGTGTTTCCTGCTTGATGTTTGATGCCCAGCTGAATTCAATCTGAAGAACAGCACCGTTATCAAAGCGGATCATACCCATTGCAAGGTCTTCAACGTCAAATGTACCCTCTGAATTCTTATCGCCGAACTTTGAGTTTACGGAGTCACTTGTGTCGTTATCTGCAAATTTTGTGTATGTATTTGCGCTGACAGCCACGGGAGTGGGGTTACCCATAAGCCATACTGCAAGGTCAATCATATGAACACCGAGGTCAATAAGGGGTCCGCCGCCTGACTGTGCCTTTGTTGTGAACCAACCGCCCTTGCCGGGGATACCTCTTCTTCTCTGCCAGCCGCAACGTCCGCAATAGATGTCACCCATTTTTCCGTCTTCAACAAATTTCTTTGCATACTTTGAAGCTGTTGCGAAACGGTTATTTCTGATAACCATAAGAACTTTGCCTGCTTCATCAGCGGCATTTTTCATTTTGAGAACTTCTTCAACATTTACTGCATCGGGTTTTTCACACAATACGTGCTTACCTGCCCTGAATGCGTCAACAGCAATGATTGAATGAAGATAGTTGGGTGTACAGATGTCAACAGCATCAATGCTTTCATCCTTGAGAAGTTCTTTATAATCTGTATAAACTGCAGCAGCGGGATTGTATTTATCCTTGAGGGCAACAGCTCTCTCTTCTATAATATCGCAGAAAGCAACGACTTCTACTCTTTCATCTTCTGCATAATGAGGGATGTGGCATCCTTTACAGATTCCGCCGTTACCGATTATAGCAAGTCTGAGTTTTGACATTTTTATTTCCTCCTGTGGCAATAAAATATTGAGGGCAAATCATTCACCTGATTTCATTATACTCTTAAGGAAATAAAAAGTAAATAGAAAAACTTCATTATACGTTTTTATTGATTTATACAGCAATGATATGGTATAATTATTCCGATAAACTCAAAAGCGATAAACAAGGTTTTGAAAAACTCAAACCAAAGGTGGTCACAAAAATGAAAATTGCACTTTTCGGAACAAGTGAAATACAGTTTTCCAAGGTTTACACACCTGATGTTCTTAAAAAACTCGGTAAATACGGTGAACTTTCACCTAAAATAAATCAGAAAAATATTGCTGAACATTCAGAATGGCTCAAAGACTGTGAAATTGCATTCTCAACCTGGGGAATGCCCAAATTCACAAAAGAAGAAATCAAAAAATATCTGCCCAGGCTCAAGGCTGTTTTTTACTCAGCAGGAACAGTTCAGTATTTTGCAAAACCATTTCTTGAAAGCGGAATAAAAGTCTACAGCGCATTTGCAGCAAATGCAGTACCCGTTGCAGAATTTACATTTGCACAGATTTCTCTTGCATCAAAGGGATTTTTCCAGTCTGCAAAATATTATCGCACACTTCCTGCATATTCACACCGTCACGCAAACGCTTCACCCGGAAATTTCGGCTGCAAGGTAGGTCTCGTAGGACTCGGTGCAATAGGACAGATGGTTGCGGAAAGACTCAGGGAGCTTGATGTTGAAGTTTTTGCATATGACCCGTTTGTGCCTGAAGAAAGAGCAACTGAACTGGGTGTTAAACTCATTGACCTTGAAACACTTTTCAGCGAATGCGATATCATCAGCAATCATCTTGCAAACAAAAAAGAACTTGAAAATGTGTTCAATGCAAAGCTTTTCAGAAGAATGAAAAAACGTTCGACATTCATCAACACAGGCAGAGGTGCACAGGTTGCAGAATTCGCACTTGCACGTCACCTTCTTCTTCACCCTTCACAGACTTTTATTGCAGATGTAATAAAAAACGAGATTTTCCCTTACAGCAGCCCCCTTTTCTGGTGTCCTAACGCAATTCTCACTCCGCACATTGCAGGAAGCACAGGTAATGAACCTCAGAGAATGGCTTATTATATGATGGAAGAAATGGAAAAATTTGTTGCAGGTGAAAAAACAAAATACGAAGTCACTCTTGAAAGTCTTGAAAGAATGGCCTGATACAGTCAAAAAAACGCCCTCCTTTTTCACAAGGAGGGCTTTCTTCAATAATAAACAGATGTTACTTTACCTCGTAAACATAAACATCATCATAATTCATATCTGCACAAAGGCTCAGTGACGGATTTGTAAGGTCGTAGATTGCAGACCACTGAGTAGAATAAACTCTGCCCTTTTCGTCGGGATCTGTGCCGGTTATTCTCGCATCGTGAAGAAGCTGCATACCCTCTTCTGCGGTAAGTACAGATTTCTTTTCGGTAAGAGTTTTTTCAAGAATCTCATAACGGTCAAGACCCTGTTTTTCATAGTCAAAGGGTACATCGTGAAGATAGAAGTTTGTTGCAGCAATGAAATCACCTTCTTTTTCAGTGATAACCATTTTGTTTTCAACATAGGAAACAACAACGCTTCTGCCGGTTGCATCTGCAATCTGGAAATGGAAACAGCCTTTTGCTGCGGCATACATATCAACTGATTCAAGAAATGCTATTGCCTCATCAACAGTTTCACAAGTATCAAGCATTGCTCTGATAGCAACTGTTGTACCCACATCAGGTTTGCCGTTGTCCTGAGCAGTAACGGGCGCCTGAAGCTGAAGCACACCTACAGCAAGACCTTTTTCATTGACACCGTCAAGGGGGAAATATGCGGTGGCAAGAGTGTTTATTCTGTCAAGAAGCTTATCGGGAGTATAATTTTCATTGTATCCGAGGAAACTGAGATTGACTACTGAAACAGAGCTGTATCCGTCTTTGGGATTTGTTCTGACAACAGCAAGGTCGGTTGTCTGATTATCAAGATTTCTGCCGAGGATATAGCCTTTTTCAGGAGTTTCGGCAAAGAATGTTGAACAGGCAAGATTAGGGATTTCATAGGGCACTTCAATGGGAAGACCTTTGAGCATAACTTTGAGAATATACTGCACAAGCTCCTCTTCGGTAGCTGCACCGCCCGATTCGAGAAACTCATCGAGTTTGTAATCAGCAGCATAATTTATTTCATAAATTCCGGTATCACCTTTTTCTTTTACAGAGAGAAGTGTTCTTGCTTCACCCTGAAATATTGCGGCAACAACTATAATCGCAACAAAAATAACACCGAAAATTGCAATAAGAATTTTTTTACTTTTCTTCATTTTAATGCTCCTTTGCATTTTATTTCTGTAATGCAATTATAAATCTTCTGTTATTTCAGAGTCAAGCAAATAGAACAATATTCACATTTTATTTATAAACAAAAAGTATGCACCCCACATTAGTATTTTTTTTTGAATATATTAAGAAAAATGGAATTTTATAAATGTCAACAAAAACAATAAACAGATAAAAAATCAATACCGGCTCTATGAGATTTGAAATAAGCTGAAAGCCGTAAAATTTCTGCAGATGAAGTGTACGTTTGAAATTGAAAAAACAATTTTCAAAACAATTCAGATTTTCATTTAAGTGATTATTTCTTTTTTATTTTTATCAAATCTTCACTATTGACTTTAATTGCAAAAATAATATATAATAAAATAGTTATATTATGCAAACGATATATTATGCAAAATGAATATTTCTAATCAGAAAAAATTAATCTGTGCAAATAAGAAAGGTAGGTTCAAAAGATGGCTTTTTCTCTTCACGGTGTAAAAGTTCCTCACAGAAAAAACACCGCATCAATCCCTGCTGTCAGAATTAATACTCCTGCTACAGTAGTACTGCCGACAGCCATGCATATAGGCGCTCCTGCAACTCCCGTTGTAAAGCCCGGTGACCACGTTGATATCGGTACACTCGTTGCGGCTCAGAGTGCTGCAGTTTCATCACCTGTATACGCAAGTGTTTCAGGTACAGTAAAGAAAATTGAAGATTTCCTCACTTCGGCAGGCAAATATGTCCCCGCTGTTGTAATTGAATCAGATGGTGCAAATACTGTTGCAGACATCACTCCCCCTGTTGTCAATTCAAAAGAATCATTTATCGAAGCTGTAAAACAGAGCGGTATTGTAGGTCTTGGTGGTGCAGGTTTCCCCACTTACCTCAAATTTGCAACAGACAAGCCCATTGAACAACTCATCATCAACGGTACAGAATGCGAACCATATATCACAAGTGATACTCGCACAATGATTGATGATGCAGATTCAATTGCAGACGCAATCAACATTATTGACAGATATTTTGATATCAAAGAATATATCATCGGTATCGAAAAAAATAAAGCAGAAGCAATTGCAAAAATGAACGAAATTGCTGCAAAAAACAGCAAAGTAAGAGTCAAAGTTATGCCCTCAAGATATCCTCAGGGCGGTGAAAAGGTTCTCATTTTCAACACAACCGGTAAAGTTGTGAAAGCAGGCTGTCTTCCCGCAGATGTAGGTTGTCTTGTTGTGAACTGTACAACAATGGCATATATCTCACGTTATATAAAAACAGGTATGCCCCTTGTTGAAAAAACAATCACCGTTGACGGCGGAGCAGTAAAAGAACCTAAAAATGTTATCGTTCCCGTAGGCACATCTCTTAAAGACGTATTTTATTTCTGCGGAGGATTCAAGACTGAACCCACAAAAGTTATTTACGGCGGACCTATGATGGGTATTACAGTTCCTAATCTTGACGCTCCCGTACTCAAGCAGACAAATGCTGTTCTTGCTCTTACAGCAAAAGAAACACGTATGCCTTCACAGACTGCTTGTATCCGTTGCGGTACCTGTGCAAACACCTGCCCTCTCGGCATTGACCCTGCTGCAATTGCAGTAAATTACGAAGCAGGCAATATTGAAGCACTCGGCAAGCTCGGCATTCAGGTTTGTATGGAATGCGGTTGCTGTTCATTCAACTGTCCTGCATGCAGACCTCTTGTACAGACAAACAAAATGGCAAAAGCTGCTTACAGAGATTTTGCAGACAAAAAAAATAAGGAGGAGAAAAAATAATGGAAAATCTTCTTCATATTTCTGTTTCACCCCATATTCACGGCAATAAATCAACACGAGGATTTATGCTTGATGTTATTCTTGCACTTTTACCCGCAACAATTGCAGGTACAATCATCTTCGGTGCAGGAGCACTTCTTGTAATTGCACTGTGCGTGGGTACTTGTGTTGTATCAGAATTCCTTTTCAATCTTATTCTTAAAAGAAAACAGACAATCGGTGACCTGAGCGCAGTTGTCACAGGTCTGCTTCTTGCCCTCAACCTGCCTGCAAACGTTCCTTTGTGGCAGGCAATCGTAGGCTCTGTTTTTGCAATAATCATTGTAAAATGTTTCTTCGGCGGTCTCGGCTGTAACATTGTAAATCCCGCAATCACAGCAAGAGTTTTCATGCTTGTTGCATTCGGCTCAATGGCTGCCCCCGCATTCCCTCTTGATGCTGTTGCAGGAGCAACTCCCCTTGTACAGCTTTCAGAAGGCACAGTCCCCGCCATTAAAGACCTTTTCCTCGGTACTATCGGCGGGGCTATCGGTGAAACCTGCTCTCTTGCACTTCTCATCGGAGGTGCATACCTTCTTATAAGAAAAGTTATTTCATGGCATATTCCCGTAAGTTTCATTGCAACTGTTTTCATCTTCTCACTTTGTGTTGAAGGTTTTGATTTCACTAAAGCTCTTGCATGGATACTTTCAGGCGGTCTTCTTATCGGTGCATTCTTTATGGCTACCGATTATGTAACATCCCCAACAACTCCTCTCGGCAGTATCATATTCGGTATCGGTGCAGGTCTTATTACCGCACTTATCCGTTTCTGGGGCGGTTATCCCGAAGGTGTATCATTTGCAATTCTTCTTATGAACATCTTAACCCCCTTCATTGATAAGCTTACTGCACGAAAAGTTTTCGGAGGTAGTGAAAAATGAAAAAAAACATAACAAGTATTCTTGCATTGACAGTTATCTGTTCAGTTGTTGCAGTACTTCTTGCAATAACAAATGCGATAACTGCTCCTATAATTGAAAAGAATCAGGCTGCAGCAGCAGATGAAGCTCTTCTTGTAGTTCTTCCCACAGGCGAAGAATTCACTCCCGTTGACCTTTCAACAAACACTTTCCCCGCAACCGTTACAAAAGCTTACACAGAAAAGAACGGCGGCGTTGTTGTTGAACTTAAAACAAACGGCTACGGCTCAGATATGATTATTATGGTCGGTATTGATGCTGAAGGCAAAGTTGCAGGTGCTGTATGTCTTTCAAGTAACGAAACACTCGGTCACGAAAAGACTTACGGTGAAAAAACACTCGGTCTTACAGCAGACACAATCGGCACACTTGATACAATTTCAGGTGCAACAAAGACAACAGAAGCATATAAAAATGCCGTAAAAGATGCACTCAACACAGCACTTGTTCTCGGTGGTGCTACAATTGACGTAAGAGATGAAGCTCAGATTTTTGCAGACAATCTCGCAGCAGCTCTTCCCGCTGCAGAAGGCAACTTTGAAAAAGTTTTCATCGCAGAAATTCTTACAGACGTTTCAGCAGTTTACAAAGCTGTAAACGGTTCAGGTTATGTTTTCATTTCAGGAGAGAATTTCGTGGGCACAGATGCAAACGGCAATGTTGTTTCTCAGGCTGATGAAGCACTCAAGACAACAATGGCTGCAAATGCACAGCTCATTATCAGCTCTGAAATGACAGAAATTGACCTTACAGGCTACGAAATGCCCAAGCATATTGAAAAAGCATACACAACTGCATCAGGCAATTATGTATTCGAACTCAAGGCTTCAGGTTACGGCATCTATGGTGATGAATATACAAAATCCGGTGAACACATCAAAATCAAGGTTTCACTCACAGAAGACGGCACAATCATTTATTGTGAAACAACTTACCAGAGCGAAAGTGAAGGCATAGGTTCTGTCTGCGGTGATGAATCATTCTACTCACAGTTCAACGGCAAAACAGCTGAAACCTACGGTGATATTGATGTCATTGCAGGCGCAACAATCACAACAAACGGTTACAAAACAGCCGTTTCAAAGACATTTGAAGCAATTACTATTCTGAAAGGAGAGGTTGTAAGTGAATAAAGAAAACAATTTGACAGTACTCCTCAAAGGCTTACTTCGTGAAAACCCTGTTTTTGTGCTTATTCTCGGCACCTGTCCTACTCTGGCAACAACAAACACAGTTATCGGTGCTCTCGCAATGGGTCTTGCCGCTGCGGCAGTTCTCATCTGTTCAAATGCTGTTGTTTCACTTTTCCGTAAGGTTATACCCGATTCAATGCGCATCCCCTGCTATATCGTTATAATCGCAGGTTTCGTTACAATAGTTCAGATGTTTATGCACGCATTCCTTCCCGAACTTTATGAACTGCTCGGTGTTTATCTTGCTCTTATTACTGTTAACTGTATCATTCTCGGCAGAGCTGAGATGTTTGCAGGCAAGCAGACAGTAGGAAAATCAATACTTGACGGTATCGGAATGGGTCTCGGTTTCACTATTGCTCTTCTTGCAATGGCTACAATCCGTGAAGTTTTCGGTTCAGGCACATTTGCAGGAATCGAAATCCCCTTCCTCGTTGATCATACAATCGATATTCTTGTAAAAGCTCCCGGTGGTCTTATGGTTTACGGTCTTCTTATTGCAGTTGTAAACATCATCACAAAGGGTAAAGCTATCAAGAAAAAAGAATTTTCATGTGCAGGCTGCCCCTCAGCAGGTGTCTGTAACGGTGGCTGTGCATCAGCAGAAAAGGAGGCAAAATAATGGATTTCAAAGGTCTTGTTATCATTCTTATGTCTTCTGTTCTTGTTAACAACTATGTTCTTAACAGATTCCTCGGCATCTGTCCTTTCCTCGGAGTTTCAAAGAAGCTCAATCAGGCTGTGGGTATGGGTATTTCGGTTATTTTCGTTATGCTTGTTGCAACTGCAGTTACATGGCCTATCCAGATGTTTATTCTCAACAAAACAGGTCTTGAATACACACAGACAATCGTGTTTATTCTTGTTATTGCGGCACTTGTTCAGTTTATTGAGATTTTCCTTAAAAAGTTCATTCCCGCACTTCACAAGAGCCTTGGTGTTTATCTCCCTCTTATCACAACAAACTGTGCTGTTCTCGGTGTTACAATCAACAACATCAATGACGGTTTCAATTTTATTGAATCAATGGTAAGCTCACTCGGTTGCGGTGTCGGATTCCTTCTTGCAATGGTTCTTTTCTCAGGTGTACGTTCAGTTATCAGCGAAAAGAACATTCCCGAATCACTCAAAGGACTTCCCGTAACACTTATTGCCGCATCATTCGTATCAATGGCATTCTTCGGATTTGCAGGTGTCGTTGAGAATCTGTTTGCTTAAGGAGGAGTCAGGTTATGGCAGAAAATATTTTAACAGCCCTTCTTGTAGTAGGTGTTCTCGGTATTATAGCAGGTGTACTTCTTGCACTTGCATCACACTTCTTCAAAGTTGAAGAAGACGAAACTGTAAAAAATGTAAGAGAAGCTCTTCCCGGTGCAAACTGCGGTGCCTGCGGTTATGCAGGTTGTGACAGCTACGCAGAAGCTGTTGCGGCAGGCAAAGCCGAACCGAATCTCTGTATTCCCGGTGCCGGTGCTGTTGCAGATAAACTCTCTGAAATTCTCGGTGTTTCTGTTGAAGTAACTGAACCCGGTGTTGCATTCATTGCATGTAACGGCAATTGCAATGCAACAAGCAAAAAGGCTGTCTACGACGGTGTTGACAGCTGTGCAGCAGCTTCTATGCTGTTTGGCGGTGACTCATCATGCATCTACGGTTGTGTAGGTTGCGGTGACTGTGAAGCAGTTTGTCCTGCAGATGCTATCTGCGTTCACGATTCTCTTGCACACATCGATCCCAGAAAATGTATCGGTTGCGGCAAATGTGTAAAGACTTGTCCCAAGCACATCATCAGCATCATTCCCAAAAATACAACAACTGCAGTTATGTGCAGCAACAAAGAAAAAGGTGCTGTTGCAAGAAAGAACTGCAAAAATGCTTGTATCGGCTGCAAAAAATGTCAGCTTAACTGCCCTGAAAAAGCAATTACGGTAACAGACAATGTTGCTGTTATTGACTATTCAAAGTGCAGCGGTTGCGGAATTTGTGTTGACAATTGTCCCACAAAGTGTATTCATACACTCAACAACGCATAAGCTGATATGAAAATCAACAAAAAAACAAGAAATGATATCATCCTCGTTGCCGTTATCCTTGTGATAGCGGCAGCAGGTTTGCTTATTACAAACCTCACAAGGCAGGAAGGCAGTACGGTAGTTGTAAAAATCGACGGTGAACAGACTCAGAGCTATTCCCTCTATGAAAACAGAACCGTTGAAATTATCACCGGCAAGAACAATGAGTTTTCAAACACATTGGTTATTGAAAACGGCAAAGCCTTTATTTCTCAGGCTGACTGCCCCGATAAAATCTGTCAGGAACACAGAGCCATATCATATTCAGGCGAAACAATCGTCTGCCTGCCTCACAAAATCGTTATAGAAATTACAGAAAAGCAATCCGGTCCCGATCTGGATGCTGTTGCTTAGGGTGATTCGTCAGAATGAAAGACAGTACAAAAAAAATAGCCGTACTCGGAATTATCACTTCCGTAGCTCTGATACTGGCTTATCTTGAAGCGCTTCTGCCTCCGCTGTGGTCTGCTGTACCCGGCATAAAAATGGGACTTCCGAATCTTGTTATTATATTTGTATTATACAGATACGGATTCAAAGAAGCGGCAACAGTCTCGGGAATACGTCTTTTCATTGTTGCAATGCTGTTCGGCAATGTGATGACACTTGCGTACAGCGTCGCAGGTGCGGTTCTGAGTCTGACTCTTATGGCAATACTCAAGAAAATTGACAGATTTTCAACAACCGGCATCAGCGTTACAGGTGCTGTTGCTCACAATCTAGGTCAGATTCTTGTGGCGGTATTTCTTTTCGACACAATTCAGCTTGGTTATTATATGATTATCCTTGCAATTACGGGAACTGTTGCAGGCATATTTATCGGTATAGGTGCAAATATACTAATCAAACGCAGTTCTTCACTTAAAATTTGAACATTTCATAGAATTATGCCAAATTGTAAAAATAACATTGACATAATTCTTTATTTTTGATTTAATAATAAAGGTTGAAAAATTAAAAAAAGAAAAAAGGAGCAAATTAAAATGAAAAAAATCATCAGTTTACTTCTTGTTGTTCTCATGGCAGTAACAGTTTTCTCATTCGCTGCTTGTGACAACAAATCTACAACAGAAGAACCCTCAACAGAAGAATCTTCATCAACAGCAAGCACAGCAGACCTCAAGTTCGGTCTCGGTGTTGTTTCAGCTTACGGTGATACAATGGATGCTGACGGCGAAACAGACGGCAGCCTTAAGGTAAGCACAACAGCAGTTGCTGTTCTTCTTGATGCAGAAGGCAAAATCGCAGACATCGCTCTTGATACTCTTGATGCAACAGCAGCATGGACATCAGCAGGTGTTGCTAAAGCTTCAACAGAAATGAAGACAAAGTACGAACTCGGCACAGACTACGGTATGTCAGCATACGGTGCTAAGGAATGGGACGTACAGGCAGATGCTTTCGTAGCTACAGCTAAGGGCAAGACAGTTGCTGAAGTTAAGGCTCTCATGGGCGCAGATACAAAGGGCACAGGCGAACTTGCAACAGCAGGTTGCACAATCAGCGTTAGCGATTTCATCAACGCTCTTGACAAGGCAGTTGCAAACGCAGTTGCTTCAAAGGCTACATCAGCTGACAAGCTCAGCATCGCTTTCGCAACATCAGTTTCAAACACTGACGCTACAGAAGAAAAAGACGGTACAGTTGAAGTTAACACTACTATCGTTGCTGCTGTTACAGATGCAGAAGGCAAAGTAGTTGTTGCCAAGACAGACGCTGCTCAGTCAAAGGTTACATTTGATGCAGCAGGTGTTTCAACAACAGACACAACTGCAGAACTCAAGACAAAGGCAGAACTCGGCACAGACTATGGTATGTCAGCAATCGGCAAAAAAGAATGGAACGAGCAGGCTGCTGCATTCGATTCATCTCTTGTTGGTAAGACAGCTAATGACTTCGCAGCTCTTGCAGATTCAGCAGATCTTGCTACAGCAGGTTGCACAATCGATGTTGCAGATATGATCAAAGCTGCTACAGCTGCTGCAACAGTTGCTTAAGTTTTATTTATGAATTTTCGGGATGTTGCTTCTGCAACATCCCATTTTCAATGACGGGACGGTGACTCTTTTATGAAAAAAATCTTTCTGCGTATAACAGCAATTATTCTGACTTTTGTAATGCTTATTTCTGTGAGCGCTTGCAAGGCAGATACAACAAAAACAAAACATTCTGCTCATTACTTTGATTATTTTGATACTGCCACAACAATCACAGGTTACACAGAAACAGAAGAAGAATTTAATCTTATATGCAAAGACATAAAGAGTCTTCTTTACGAATATCACAGACTTTTCAACATCTATACCCGTTATGATGGAATAAACAACCTTGTCACAATAAACGATGTCAAAGACGGTGAACATCAGACCGTTAAAGTTGATGCAAAGATAATTGAAATGATTGAATTTTCAAAAGAAATGTATCAGAAGACAAACGGAAAGGTGAACATTGCAATGGGCAGCGTGCTGAGAATCTGGCACAACTACCGTACATGGGGACTTGACGATCCTGCAAATGCAAAATTGCCTGATATGGAAAAACTCAGAGAAGCTGAAAAGCATACAGATATAGGCGATATCATTGTTGACAAAAAAAACAGCACAGTACATCTTGCAGACCCTGAAATGCTCCTTGATGTGGGCGCAATCGCAAAGGGTTACACCGTAGAAAAGGTTGCACAGCATCTTGAAAGCAAGGGTATAACTTCTTTCATCATCAATGTGGGCGGTAATATCCGCACAATCGGTCTTAATGCAGAAAATCAGCCTTTCAAGGCAGGAATTGAAAATCCCGATAAAGATAATGAAGAGAAACCCTATATTGAATATGTTGAGCTGAGCAACAATTCTATTGTTACCAGCGGTTCATATCAGCGTTTTTACACCGTCAACGGAGTGAATTATCACCACATTATTGACCCAGAAACTCTTATGCCGGGCACAAAATACAACTCAGTTTCCGTTATAACAAAAGATTCGGGTCTGGGTGATGCTTTATCAACAGCTCTTTTCCTTATGGACGAGGAAGAAGGAAAAGCCCTTATTGAATCAATTGAAGATACCGAAGCTATGTGGGTCAAACCTGACGGCACTCAGATTTATTCATCAGGGTTTGAAAATCATACATTTGAATATTCAGCTTAAGCTACAACCGGACATTATCCGGTTGTTTTTATTTTGTGTTATTCATAAGTTTGCGTCAAGAATCTGTATCATCTGCTTCATCACAATTCATATCACTTGTTACAAAAAAAATTATTTTGCAGTAGAAATTTATTCTGACTTATGTTATAATTGTATTATTGAATTAAAAAATTCAAAATTCTCATCCGGAGGCCAATTATGAAGAAATTTATTGACCACATCGAAACCTCCTGTTCAAAATTAAAAGATGATCACACAACATATCTCTACAAGAAGCATATTCTTGACCGGATGACTGCCAGAGCAAACGAGATAAAAGCTTCAGGACTTACTGATGAAAGTGTCCTTACAGACCTTCTTGCTGATGAATTCGGTGATCTTGAAGCAGGCTATACTGATTTTATTGAAGCAGGCAAAAAGAAGCACCGCAGAAAGCTTATAAACATAGGCAGTCTTATTTCTTTTGTACTTATTCTTATTTCATACTTTGTTGTCAGCGACCTTACAGGTGCCTGGAGCAAAACATGGCTCATTATTGTTGGCGGAGTATTTGCACTTGTGATTTTCTATCTCAGTTTTGCAATCAGAAAACTCTGCACAATGCGAAGAATTTTCCACCCCATTGCAAGAGTGCTGATTTTCGGCTGTGTAATGCTTGCAACCGTGTTTGCATTCCTTTTCTTCCTTATGATGTTCCCTGCCCTTACAACATGGCCCATTCTCACGGGCGGTGTTATAATCGCACTTGCGGCTGACATTGTTTTTGCATACACAACAAAACAGAAATTCCGCACAATTTCATTCTTTGTATATATGCCGATTATCGCATCAATGCTCTATATTCTTCTTGCGGCATACGGCATTATCACCTGGGCGGCAGGCTGGCCGATAATCCTTCTTGGTGTTGTTGCAGACATTGTTTACATTATCAGTATGGTTATGAGCAATATGAAGTATTTTATGTACAAACAGGAGGTTGAAGAATAATGAAACGACGCAGATTAAATGCCGAATTATGGGATAAAATGCACTATCTGTTCCGTGACTTCAACGACCGTATGGTACACGTGGAGCTGAATTACGATTTTGTTCCCGATATTGAAGCACTCAGAACAGTTCTTATCTGTGCTTTTGAAAAAGTGCCCGTACTTCATTCA
>JAZUCO010000141.1:0-22917 GCA_045639185.1 Acutalibacteraceae bacterium | reverse complement strand
TAAGACCGCTTGGCCTCCGACTTGACAAATGCAGAGAGAAGAATATTCCTATCAGAATCGGTGTCAATTCCGGTTCACTTGAAAAAGAAATTCTTGCAAAATACGGCTCACCTACTCCCGAAGCTCTTGCAGAAAGTGCGTTGTATCACGCTTCACTTCTTGAAAAATTCGATTTTGACAATATCATTCTTTCTCTTAAATCTTCTGATGTTATGAAATCATTTGAAGCTTACAGCATTGTAGGTGAAAAATGTGATTATCCCTTACATATCGGCGTTACCGAAGCAGGCACTGAGAGAATGGGTATAATCAAGTCATCTGCAGGTCTCGGTGCGCTTCTTCTTAACGGAATCGGTGATACAATGAGAATATCTCTCACAGCAGATCCCGTAAAGGAGATTTATGCGGCTTACGATTTGCTTAAAGCATTAGGACTTCGCAATAAGGGTATAAAATTTGTTTCCTGCCCCACCTGCGGAAGAACAAAAATTGACCTTATAAAGCTTGCAGGTGAAGCCGAAGAAATGCTAAAGAATTGCAACAAGGACATTACAGTTGCAATAATGGGTTGTATCGTAAACGGCCCCGGAGAAGCAAGAGAAGCCGATATCGGCATCGCAGGCGGAGACGGTGGCGGACTTATTTTCAAAAAAGGTGAAATACTCAGAAAAGTTCCAGAGGACAAGCTTCTTGAAGAGCTTGTCAATGAAATAAATAACTCTTTCTGAACGGATAATATATGAAAAAACTAAAGAAAAACGTAAAAAACAAAACCTGGTTCAAGCTTGATAATGCAGGTACTGTCTTTCCGGGACAGAACACACAGACCTGGTCAAATGTTATCAGGGCTTCAATCAATCTGAAAGAAGAAGTTGACCCCGAACTACTTGCTATTGCTACTAAAAGATGTCTGCCGAGATTTCCTACTATGGCGGTAAGACTCCGCAACGGATTTTTCTGGCACTACATAGAAAAAAATCCCGAGCCTCCCGTTGTGCTTCCCGATGCAAACAATCCTTGTCTTAGAATCAAATACAACGAAGACAACAGATATATGTTCAGAATATTTTATTATAAAAACAGAATATCTCTTGAAATATTCCACGCTCTTACAGACGGCTACGGTGCCTGCGTTTTCTTAAGTACAATAACTGCAGAATATCTGCGTCTGAAAGGATATGACATACCTGCAGGCGGTATGGTGCTTGATATAAACGAAGAGCCGAAAGCTGAAGAAATTGAAGACTCATTTATCAAATATGCATCAAAAACCGGTTCTGAAAAACTGCCGCTCTTCAAGACATACCATAAAAAAGGCACTCGTATGCCAAAACATACATCAATCATAACAACCGGATATATCCCTGTTGATAAAATCAAAGCAAAAGCAAAAGAATATGGTGTAACAATAACAGAATACCTTTCTGCGATACTGATGTATCTTCATCTGCAGTTTCAGAAGAGTGAACATATAAAGCAAAAAGATGTATGTATGCAGATTCCTGTTAATTCAAGAAATCAGTTTCCGTCTAAGACTCTAAGAAACTTCTCTGTCAACTATAACATCAGAATTGACCCTACCTGGGGCGACTACACCTTTGAAGAAGTTTTAAGACATCTTTCACTCAGTCTCAGGCTCACAAACAATCCCAAGCATCTTTCTGTTATGTTTGCGGCAAACCTCGCAATGGAAAAGAATCCATTTATGAGATTTCTTCCTTTATTCATCAAAGACCTTGCCGTCGGACTTGTTTTTGTTATCGGTGCTGAAAAAACTACAACATCTGTCTTCACAAACCTTGGTGTTGCAAAAGTACCCGATGAAATGATGGAGCATATAGACAGCATTATTCTTATGCCCAGTCCCGGAAGACTCAACGGTGCAAGAGTCGGTGCAGCGTCAATCGGTAATAAAATGGCTGTAACATTCTCAAATATGTATAAAGAAACAGATGTTGAAAAAGAATTTTTCAGATTCCTCATCAAAGAAGGAATCCCCGTTAAAATAGAAAGCAATAAGCAATAAGAAAATGCAATATTGCACAAAAGGAGAGAAAATATGTCATACTGTGTAAACTGCGGTGTTGAACTTGACAACAGCATAAAAAAATGTCCTCTCTGTGACACACCTGTTATCAACCCCAACATCAAAGACAATGAAAATTCTGCCCCCGCATTCCCTGAGAGAATCAATATTCCCGCAACATCAAAAAATAAATATGCGGCAATCATATTTTCCGTATTGCTTCTTATTCCCAATGTTGTGTGCGTTATAACAAACCTCATTTTCACACCAGAAATCCCCTGGAGTGTGTATGTAGTTTCATCATCAGCAATATTCTGGTTCCTCTTTGTATTCCCGTTCATAATGAAGCGCAAATTCCCCTATCTGATACTTCTTATTGATGCGCTTGCAACTGCGGCATATATATTTATATTCTATTATTATAATTCCGCCCAGACCGGTTGGTTCTGGAAACTTGCAATTCCTCTTGACATAGGTGTTTTTGTCTGCATTGCAATTCTCAATGCATTTTTCTCAAAATCAAGAACAAAAACACATTCGGCAATTGCGCTTTTCTCTGTGCTTACAGTTTTGTGTGCATATGTATGCCTCATTGTAAATCTCTACGCACAGAACATTATTACAACATATGTAACATTTATCATAGGCTCTTCATGCCTTATTCTTCTGCTATTTTTCATCGCAGTTGAAAAAAATTACAAACTCCGTGAATGGCTTTCAAGAAAGTTCTTCTATTAACAGAATTCTGTGAAAGGATCAACTGATGAAAAAGATTTTTTGTATCTTTCTTGCAACATTACTTTTAGCATCTACTCTTACAGTTACAGGTTTTGCATTCAAAAATAACCATATAAATACCGGTGACCTTAAGAATGATATCATTGCTGTTGCAAAAACTCAGATAGGATACTGCGAAACCGACGGAAAATCAAAATATGATTCTGCGGTTTCTGGCACTTTTGCAAATTCAAGTGCTGCATTCCTCGGCTGGTGTGCAAATGAAGCATCCGCTCCTGAAGATGTAATCTCAAGAATTGCCGATGTTGAAAAGCTTTATAAATTCTATGAACAGCAAGTTAAAATCCACAATCCGGACGAGCATCTTCCTGCAGAAGGTGATATCATTTTCCTTGCAAAAAACGGCAAGCCCGAATTATGTGGTATTGTGCTTACTTCTGATGATGAATATGTAACTGCAATTATCGGTGATGAAGACGGCTATGTAAGAAAAAAAATGTACTCAGTAACTCTCAGCAAGATTTTTGCTTATGCTACTCCTGATTACAGCATAATAGCAGAGCATACACCGGGTAAATATATGACAACAGCATCAGCTCTTAATTTCAGAGCAGAGCCGTCAACTTCTGCTGTTTCTTACTGCAAAATTCCCCTTGGTACAATCATTACAATCACAGCAATAAGCGGTGATTGGGGACGTACTGAATATGAAGGAAAAACAGGCTGGGTACATCTTGATTATGTTTTCAGCTACGATGATTCACACGCTGATACATCAGAATTTGCCGTAAAATGGAATGTCATTGATGTTTCTAAATGGCAGGGAAATATAGACTGGAACAAAATTGCAGCAGCAGATATTCAGGGAGTAATTATAAGACTTGCATTCAGAGGCACTGCAACAAAAGTTATTCATACAGATGAAAAATTCTATGAATACTATAACGGGGCAAAACAAGCAGGTCTTCATGTGGGATGCTATTTCTATTCAGCAGCAACAACTGTTGAAGAGGCAAAAGAAGAAGCACGTTATGTTGTAAACGAAATAAGAAAGCATGACCTGCAGTTTGATATGCCTGTTTATATTGATATGGAAGACAAGGTTGTTCAGCAAACAGGAAAAACACTCATTTTCAATATGACAAAAGCATTTTTTGATGTAATGGATGATGAAAATATCTACTCCGGTGTTTATTGCAGCACCGTGTGGGCAGAAGATTACTACACTCCTGCACTTTTTGTAAAAAATGCACTCTGGATTGCCGATTGGCGTGATAAATGTCAGTACAGCGGTGAATACGGTATGTGGCAGTATACAGAATACGGCAGTGTAAGCGGAATTGATGCAAACTACACTGACCTTAATATCTGTTACATAAACTATCCGTCTCTTATAAAAAATCTCGGCTATAACACTGAGCCTGAAAACAGAAAAAGAGGCGATGTTGACGGCAACGGTACGGTAAACGCATCAGATGCCCGTTTGGCTCTCAGATGTGCCGCAGGACTTGAGATACTTTCTGACAAAGCAAAAACTGCAGCGGATATGAACGGTGACGGAAAGGTCCTTGCTCCTGATGCAAGAACAATTCTCAGAATCGCATCAAAACTTGAATAATTTATCAAACGGACACATATAATGTGTCCGTTTTATTTTTTTGTGTTGATTTTTTCATTTTTTTATGCTATTATGTATCAAATGATACAGATTCGGAGTATTTTTATGAAAAAATCAGTTTTATCAGCACTTTGTGAATGCCCTGTATTTTCAGGACTTTCGGAGTCAGATATTGAAACAATTGCAGAAAAATATATGACTCTTTCTGCTACAGAAAAAAACGAAATAATTTTTTCAGAAAACAAATACACAAGAAGTCTTGTCATCATAATCAAGGGTAAAGTTTCTGTTATCAAAAAAAGCGGAAATTCAGAAGTTCTTATGAATATTCTCTCAAAAGGTGACATTTTCGGTATGGCAACTCTCTTTTATGAAAAAGAGAATTATCTTACAGAAATCAAAGCTCTTGAAAAAGTCTCACTTGCGATAATTGATAAGGAAAATGTAAAAAACATTTTCTCTGAGTTTCCTGAAGTTTCTGAAAATTACATCAGAATTCTCTCAGAAAAAATTCATTTTCTAAACAAAAAAATCAGCACATATACAAAGTCTGAATCCATTCAGAAGATTGCTTCATTTATTATTCAGTGTGCTGACAAAGAAAAAACTCAGGCTGTACTTCCCTACAACATCACAACTGTTGCAGAAGCGCTTAATATGGGAAGAGCCTCAGTTTACAGGGCTTTTGAATGTCTTGAAAATGATGATATAATAAGCCGTTCAGGTAAAAATATCATCATAAAAAATTCAGAGGCACTTGAAAATATATAACTATTTCACAGGAGTGAACACAAATGAAAAAAACAAAACTTTTTGCACTCTTACTTGCACTTGTAATGGTTCTTACTGCATTTGCAGGTTGTGCAGACACAAAAACTTCAGACGAACCCACAACTGATGCTGAAATCGTTTCAGAAACAGCAGAAGAAAAAGCAACAATTAATCTTGCTCTTCTTAAAGGCCCCACAGGAATGGGCGGTGCTTATCTGTGGTCAAAATATGAGAAAGGCGAAACACAGAATAATTACAATATTACTCTTGCAACAGACGCTTCAACAGTAGGTCCTAACCTTATGAAAGGCGAATTTGATATTGCTGCGCTTCCCACAAATGCGGCAGCTTCAATTTACCAGAAATCTCAGGGTAAAGTTAAAGTTATTGCAGTAAATACTCTCGGTGTTCTTTACATTGTTACAAAAGACGGTGCGATTTCATCAGTTGCAGACCTCAAAGGTAAGACAATTCTTGCATCAGGTCAGAGTCAGCTTCCCGAATATGCACTCAATTATGTTCTTGAATCAAACGGTCTTGTGATCGGTACAGATGTAACAATTGAATATGTAACAGAACATACAGAATCTGTCACAAAGGCTCTTGCAGGCGGTTATGACGCTGTTCTTCTTCCCGAACCCTTTGTTTCTCAGATTTCAACAAAAGACCCATCTTTCACAGTTGCAATCAATATTACTGAAGAATGGGAAAAGACAGGCGACTGCACTCTCGCAATGGGCTGTATCGCAGTTAACGCAGATTTCTATGAAGCAAACAAAGAAGCTGTAAAGAAATTTATTGCTGATTACAGCGAATCTGTAAACTATGTAAACAACAACATTGAAGACGCTGCAACACTCATTGAAAACCACGATATTATGGCTGCTGCTGTAGCAAAGAAAGCTATTCCCAATGCGAACATTGTTTGTTACACCGGTGAAGAGATGAAGTCAACTCTTTCAAGCTGCTATCAGGTGCTTTTTGAACAGAATGCAGATATAATCGGCGGACAGATGCCCGGTGATGATTTCTATGTCGACATCAATTCTTAAAAAAATCGGTAAAAAATTAATAATAGCTCTTATATGGCTCGGCATATGGCAGATTCTTTCTGCCATAGTCGGGCTTTCCGTGCTTCTGCCTTCACCTGCAGAAACATTTACAGAGTTTTGCAAACTCATTGTAACCGAAGACTTTATTCTTTCTGTACTTCTTTCAGTAGGAAGAATTATGACAGGTTTTGCTGCAGGTGTGATTCTCGGATGCATTACGGGCACATTATCAGCTTTTTCAGGTTTTGTAAATGAACTTCTTTCACCAATTACAAGTATAATAAAAGCAACACCTGTTGCATCATTCATTATTCTTGCACTTGTGTGGCTAAAAACGGGCAATGTACCGTCATTCTCAACTGCATTGATGGTATTCCCTTTTGTATATTCAAACATTAAAACAGGTATCAAAGAAACAGACAGACAGCTTTTGGAAATGGCAGATGCTTTTGGGGTATCAGCAAGGAAAAAAATCAGAAATATTTATATTCCGTCTGTTAAACCCTATTTTATTTCTGCCGCAACAACAGCTATCGGTCTTGCATGGAAAGCAGGAATAGCCGCAGAAGTTATCTGCAACCCGAAACTTTCAATCGGCAACGGAATTTATGAATCAAAAATTTATCTTGAAACTCCCCGTATGTTTGCATGGACAGCAGTTGTTATTGTGCTGAGTATTATACTCGAAAAGGTCATAGTTCTTATTCTGAAAAGAGGTGTAGCTAATGATAAAGCTTGATAATGTTACATTTTCATACGATGACGAAAAAATAATTCAGAATCTCGGAATAGCTCTGACAAAAGGCAGAATATACTGTATAATGGGTGCTTCAGGTGTCGGCAAAACAACCCTTTTAAGACTCATATCAGGTATGCTGAAATGCGACAGCGGCTCTGTTTCAGGAACAGAAAAAATGAAGAAATCATTCATTTTTCAGGAAAACAGATTACTTCCTCATATGAGTATTTATGAGAATCTCAGATTCGTTACAGATGATGAACAAAAAATAAATTCCGCTCTGAAAAATACAAAACTTTATGATGACAAAAACAAAAAAGCATCTGCACTCAGCGGAGGTATGGCAAGACGTGTTGCGATTGCACGTGCAGCAGCTTTCGACGGTGATATATTTTTTATAGATGAGCCGCTTTATGGTCTTGATGTAAAAACATCAGAAAATATCCTTGAGCTTATCAGACAAACCGTTCAGGGAAAAACAGCATTTATCATCACACACAGCCCCGAAGAAGCTTTTTATCTTGCAGATAAAATCATATTTTTATCCGACAAACCTGTCACCTCGGTACAAGTCATAAAAAAAGAGAATTTTTCTTCTGCAGAGAGCATAAAATCCTATCTTTTAACATAAATTCTATTGCAAAATAACAAAAAATATATTATGATTTCTTTTAGATATTTTATATTTAAAAGAAATCTTTTTATTATATAATTAAGGTGATAAAATTGAACAGATATCTCAGAACATTTGCTGAAATAGACATTGACGCAATGTATCACAATCTGGATGAAATCAAAAAGCAGGTAGGCGGAAAAACAATGATCTGTGCTGTCGTCAAAGCTGACGGTTACGGTCACGGTGCTGTTACTGTTGCCGAATTACTTGCAGATAATGTTGATTTCTTTGCAGTAGCATCAGCAGATGAAGCCATGGAGCTGAGAAATTCAGGAATTGAAAACAATATACTTGTTCTCTCATACACTCATTCAGACGATTATGAAGAACTTATATCCAGTAACGTAAGACTGACGGTATTCAATAAAAACAGAGCAAGAAAAATCAGCGAAGTCGCAAAAAAACTCGGAAAAACAGCAAAACTGCATATAGCCATTGACACAGGAATGACACGTATCGGTTTTTTCCCCACTAATGAATCTGCAGAAGCAATCAAAGAAATATGCTCTTTACCCAATATCGAACTTGAGGGAATTTTCTCCCACTATGCATGTGCTGATATGGAAGACAAATCAGTTTCAGACAAACAGACAGAGCTTTTCAGAAATTTCATTTCAGATTGCGAAAAAAAAGGAATCAGATTCCCCGTACAGCACATATGTAACTCTGCAGGAATTTCCGAATTCAATGAGCATTTCGATATGGTCAGAATGGGTATTGCACTTTACGGAATGTATCCTTCTGATGAAGTTGACAAAGACAGAATCAGCCTTATTCCCGCAATGACATACAAAAGTCATATCATCAGTATAAAAGATGTTGAACCTGATACGGGAATCAGCTATGGGCATACTTACACAACAACTGAAAAAAGACGCATTGCAACGGTTTCTGCAGGTTATGCAGACGGATACCCCCGTGCACTTTCAGGCTGCGGCAGAGTTATTGTAAACGGCAGTTATGCCCCCATAGTCGGCAGAGTGTGTATGGATATGTTTATGATTGACGTCACAGATATTGAATGTGAAGTAACCGATGAAGTTATACTCTTCGGCTCAGACGGTAAGCTTTCAGTATCAGTCGAAGAAATCGGTGAAAAATCAATGAGCTTCAATTATGAAGTTATCTGCGGTGTTTCAAGAAGAATCCCCCGTGTTTATAAAAAAGACGGAAAAATAATAAAAACGGTAAATTATCTGAGGTAAAAAAATGGACAAAAAATTAAAGATACAAAAAATTATCAGCCCCCTTCTTATCGTACTTGCGGCTCTTATATGGGGCATCTCATTCGTAGCACAGAGTGAAGGCGGAGACGTAGGCTCATTCACATTCCAGAGTATAAGATGCACACTTGCATTTCTCTCTATCGGTGCTGTGGTACTTTTTCAGAACAACACTAAAAAAGCAAGACTCAATAAGAAAAAATACACAAGCATCAGCCACTGGATAAAAGAAAACAAACTTCTTGTCAGAACAGGTATCATATGCGGTATTGCACTTACAGTAGGCTGTATCTTCCAGCAGTTCGGCATTGATATGCAGGGCAAGGATGTATCAACAGGCAGAGCCGCGTTCCTTACAGCACTCTACATTATTTTTGTTCCCATATTCGGTCTCTTCTTCAAAAAGAAAGTCGGAGTTATGGCTTGGCTCAGTGTAGCAGTAGGCGCTGTTGGTCTTTACTTCATTTCAATCACCCCCGGTGAAGGACTTTCAATGTCTGCTGCTGACATTATGCTTATTATCTGTGCTATCGGTTATGGTGCTCAGATTATCACGGTTGACTCTGTTTCAGACAAGGTAGACGGTGTAAAACTTTCATTCTTCCAGTTCGGAATAACTGCTGTGATTGCAACAATTCTTATGTTTATGTTTGAAAAGCCTGATATGGAAATAATCAAGGCAAATGCATTCAACCTTATTTATTCAGGTGTATTCTCAGGCGGTGCAGCATTCACACTTCAGATTATCGGTCAGAAACACTGCAACCATATTCTTGCTCCCCTTCTTATGAGTCTTGAGTCAGTTTTCTCAGGTCTTGCAGACTGGGTTATCAGAGGAAATCTCCCCACAGACAGAGAATTCATCGGCTTTGCGGTTATGTTTGTTGCAATCATAATGGCACAGCTCCCCGACTTCAAAATCGGTAAAAAAGCAAAATTATGAAGATAAATATTTTTGAAAAAGGTTTTAATTATTCTCAGGACGGCCCCGGTAACAGACTTGTTTATCATCTTTCAGGCTGCAACATGATATGCCCCTGGTGTTCAAATCCCGAGGGGATGGAGAACAACGGCAAAGAATATACTACAGAAGAAATCATTCACGAAATCAGGTCTTCTGCGCCAATGTTTTTTGACAATGGCGGAGTCACATTCACGGGCGGTGAATGCACTCTTCAGTCTGATGCCGTTATTGAAATAATAAACAGCATTCCGGAAGTTAACTTCTGCACAGAGTCAAATGCATCAACAAAAGGTTTCCTGAAAGTTGCAGAAAAATGCGAAACAGTAATTGTTGACTACAAATCACCTGATGGTGGGAAACTTAAAGAAATCTGCGGTGCGAGCATTCAGATTATTGAAGAAAACATCAGAAAAATTGCAGAAGAAAAATATATTCACATCAGAATTCCGTTTATCCACGGATTCAATGACGATGACGAATCAATTGACGGATTCATTAAATTCTTCACTTCACTGCGTGGTGAATTTGATGTTGAGCTTCTTCCCTATCACGAATACGGGAAAGAAAAATGGAAAAAAACAGGCAGAGAATATACCGTTACAGACGGTTATGTTTCAAAAGAAACAATAAATAAATTTGTTGAACTGATGCAAAAAAAAGAAATCAGAGTCATTAAAACATAAGGAGAGAAAAAGTATGAAAATCGGCACTCACGAACATCTCACCTATCTGGCAAAAGAACTTTTCAAGGAAGAAAGAAGTCTTAAAAAGCTTGACGGCTGGTTCAGAATCAAAGAATTCAGAAGAGATACCGACGAGCAGTTCAAAGACCTTCCCACTGTAGAAAAAGCAGGTCAGCAGCTCAAAATCATTGCAGAAAGACTTCCTCTTTCAATCAGTGATTATGCAGTTTTTGCAGGCACTCAGCGTGATGCATTCGCAAGAAGCTATGCTCTTATCAACCCCACATTCAGAGTTGAAACTTTCTCAGGCTACTGCGACCCCACAGCTGTTTACAACGATATTGATGTTGATGAAGAGTTCACAAAAGAACGCATTGAAAATATGCGTGCATACGATAAAGAAACTCCTTTTGTTAAAGAACTTACTTCTGTTTATGAAAAATATACAGAATACACAGATGAAGTTGCTTTCTTCATTGAGCAGGTTACAGGTCATGTTATCCCCGATTTCAGACCTGCAATAAAATACGGTGTAAATCATCTTATCGCAGAAATCGATAAAAAAGAAGGCAACGAAAAACAGAATTCTCACCGCAAGGCTATGAAAGCAGCTCTTGAAGCTGTTGTTATCCTTTCAGACAGATACAGTGCACTTGCTCTTAAAAAGGCCGAAAGCACTTCAGATGAAGATATAAAGTGCAGAATGATGAATATTGCAGAAGCTCTTAAAAAAGTGCCTGCAAAGGGTGCAGAAACACTTTTTGAAGCAATGCAGAGTTTTATTCTCCTCTGGCAGGTTATGTGTCTTGAGCAGGCACCCAACCCTTTTGCATTCTCAGTAGGTAATGCAGACAGAATCTTTGAGCCTTACAGAGCAATGGAAAACCTTTCAAGAGAAGACACAGCAGCACTTCTGAAGCATCTTCTCGTTTTCTATAATGTTGCGGACAGAAGCTGGGCAATTTCTCAGAATCTTATCCTGGGTGGCAGAGATGCAAACGGCAATGACCTTACAAATGAAACATCATTTGCTATGTTTGACGCATATTACGATATGAATATGCCTCAGCCTATTCTCTCAGTTAAACTTCATAAGAATACTCCCGACAGCATTTACAGTGAAATGGGTAAATTCTTCTTCACTCCCGGTTGTCTTACTCCTTCACTTTTCAACGACGATGCAATGTTTGAAGTACTTGCTAAAAACGGAGTAAAGAGAGAAGATCTTGCAGATTACTCAATTGCAGGCTGTCAGGAACCTCTCATTATGGGTAAGGATTCAGGCAACACAACAAACAGCTGGTTCAATCTCGGTAAAATTCTTGAACTCACACTCACAGGCGGCTATTCTGAAATCACAGGAAAGAAAATCGGCAAGGAAGACAATTCTTCAGCTATCGAAAAACTTCAGAATATAAGAGAAAAGTTCTATGCAAATGCTGAAGAATATGCCACACTTATGACAGATGCGGCAAACGGTTGTTCAAAGGCTCTTTCACTTCTTCCTGTTCCTTTCCTCAGCGCAGTTATGGGCGGTATTGAAACAGGTTATGATGCAAGAGATACAGTTGATCAGGGTACCCCATACAACGGCAGCGGCTGTCTTATCCACGGCACAAGCGTTATTGCAGACAGCTTTGTTGCAATTGATTGTCTTCTCAAAGACCGTCCCGAAGATGCGGACAAGCTTATTGACGCAATCAAAGCAAACTTTGAAGGCTACGAAGAGCTTCATGAATACCTTCTCTCATGCCCCAAATTCGGCAACAACAATGATGTTGCTGATAAGGAAGCAGTTGAAGTTACTGCAAAAATTGCAGATATCATTTCTTCAAAGAAAAACTATCTCGGTAATCCTTTCCGTCCCGATTTCAGCACCCCATCAACTCATCTTCTTTACGGCTACTGGGTAGGTGCACTTCCCGACGGTAGAAAGTCAAGAGAAATGCTCAACTACGGCATTGACCCGCTTCACGGCGATGCAAATCAGGGACTCGGTTTCCGTACACTTTCACAGATGAAGCTCCCCTATGACAAAATGACAGGTGGTTGTGCTTCACATCTTGGTATTGATCCCAAATACTTCAAGGGGGAAACTTATGAAGAAAAGGGTCTTGAATTCAGAACAAAGGTATTAAATCCCCTCTTCTTCAATCCTATGCAGAACGGTATTGCACCTTTCTATACATACCTTAACATCACAACACCCGAAATTCTCAGAAAGGTTCTTGATAATCCCAAGAAATATGCTCCCTCAGGCGTATACATTATGAGAATTCACGGTACATTCGTTAACTTCCTTGACCTTTCACCTGCAATTCAGCAGGATATCATTACAAGACTTGATCCCAAGTCAACAGGTGGAATAGAATGCTGAAAATATTAGGACTTGACATCGGTACAACAACCATAAGTGCTGTTGTAGCTGATGCCGAAACAGGAAATATACTTGCAAGCAGAACAGTTAAAAATGATTCTGTGATTGAAGGCACAAAACTTCAGAATCCTGAAATAATCATAAACAAAGTCCTTGATATCAGAAATGAACTTGTCAAGGAGTTTGCTCCCGTTTCAGCAATCGGTGTGACAGGTCAGATGCACGGCATTCTGTATCTTGACAAAGACGGCAATCACGTAAGTCCTCTTTACACCTGGCAGGACACAAGCGGCAACAAGCCTTACAAAAACGGTACATACGCTTCATATCTTACAGAAGCTACCGGTATGACAATGGCATCAGGTTTCGGCCTTGTTACTCATTTTGTAAACAAAACAGAAAATAATGTGCCTGAAAATGCCGTTATGCTTTCAACAATTCATGATTACCTTGTTATGAAGCTCACGGGCAGAAAGACTCCTCTTATGCATTCAAGTGATGCGGCAAGTCTCGGTTGTTTTGACCTTGCAAATGCAGATTTTAACAACGAAGCACTGAAAAAAATCGGAATAGACAGAGACTTTCTTCCCGAAGTGTGCGACAAGGCAGAAATTGCAGGTAAAGACGAAAACTCTATTCCCGTTTCTGTTGCTATAGGTGACAATCAGGCATCTGTTATAGGCTCTGTATCTGATGAAAACTGTGCACTTGTAAATATCGGCACGGGAAGTCAGGTTTCAGTCGTTTCAGACAGCCTTATAAAACCTGCAGACGGTGAAGCAAGACCCCTCAATGACGGAAAATACATTCTCGTGGGTGCTCCCCTTTGCGGTGGCAGAAGTTTTGCAATTCTTCATTCATTCTTCTGTCAGTGCGCTGAAATCTTTGGCGGCAACAAAGATGATGTCTATAAAAATATGGACAGAATAGCCGCTGCAGAGCCTGAGAATCACGATATAAGCGTAGACACAAGATTCTGCGGCACAAGACAGAATCCTGATATCACCGGTCTTATATCAGGCATTACAGACACAAATTTCACACCCGAAGCACTTGTAAAAGGTTTCCTTTACGGTATGGCAAAGGAACTGTTTGACCTTTATGACGGTTTCGGCAAAAAAGATATTTCAAAGCTTACAGCATCAGGCAATGCCGTGAGAAAAAGTCCCGTTTTAAGACAATATCTTGAAGAGCTTTTCGGTGCGGAAATCTGCACTCCTGCTCATACAGAAGAAGCATCATTTGGTGCGGCAATATTTGCTTCTGTTGCAACGGGAGTTTACAGCTCAACTTTTGATGCGGCTAAACAGATGATACATTATCAATGAGGTGACAATTATGAACCTTAACAAACCTTTATTTTTCAAGAAAAACAGAGTAAGAAGAATTTACACAGGCGGAAGTCAGTTTGCAACATTTTTCGGTGATGACAGCACAGAGGGCTTTTTCCCCGAAGAATGGGTATGCTCTTATGTAAAGGCTCTCAACGAGGGCAGCGATATCCCTGACGAAGGTATTTCCATAACAGAAGACGGTGCAAAGTTTGACGAACTTCTGAAAGATTATACAGAAGAAATGCTCGGTGAGGGCAGAACAGAACTCGGAATGCTCACAAAGATTCTTGACTCTTCAATCAGACTTCCCGTTCAGTGTCACCCCGATAAAGAGTTTTCAAGAAAGTATTTTAACAGTGAATACGGCAAGACAGAAAGCTGGATAATCCTCGGTGCAGGTGAAGATGCCTGTATTTACTTCGGTTTCAACAAGAGATACACAAAAGAGGAATTCAGAGCAGCTTTTGACAAGGACGAAAGTGTTCTTGTTTCAATGCTTAACAAAATCCCCGTTAAGCCCGGTGATGTTTTCCTTATTCCCGGAAAAGCTATTCACGCAATCGGCAAAAACTGTCTTCTTCTTGAAGTTCAGGAGCCTACAGACTTCACAATTCAGCCTGAAAACACATGCGGTGACTATGTACTGAGTGATAACGAAAAATATCTCGGACTTGATCCTGATATTGCATTTGATTGTTTTGATATGGAGCTTGATTCTCTTGAAAAAACTCTTAAGGCTGCAAAATGTGAGCCTGAAAAAGACGGTCATACAGAAAAGCTTATCACACACGAAAAAACTCCTTGTTTTGCTGTTGCAAGATATACAGTAAACGGAGAAAAAGTTTCACTCCCCTGTCCGAGTGTTTATGTAGTTACAGACGGCAACGGCAATGTAGTATGCGGTGATTATGAAAGAGATGTAAAGAAAGGCGACTACTTCTTTGCACCGGCAGTAATCGACGGCAAGCTTTTTGCAGAGGGTAATATTCAGATTATTCAGTGCGATCTGCCTTTGATTAAATAAACAGGTGATTTTATGAGTACATATGCTGAAAAGAACTGGGGTAACTGCTCCAATGCTATTGCTTACAGTCTGAATTTTGTTCAGATGTGTTATATTTCAGGAGATTTTTCACGGTTTTACGATATAACTTGTGATGAATGTGAGTATGATGTACAAAATAAACCTTTTGAATATTCCAAAGGCAGTTTTTCAAAGAAAGATTACTATATTCTTGATATGCTTGTTTACGGTGTATCAGAAAAACTTAAAAATGATATGCTCAGTTTCGGCATATCCGAAGAAATCTTCAGACCTATATACACTAAAAAACATGACATTGTTCTTGGATATCAGATTGTGCCGAAAAATATATTACCGCTCACCTACAAAGAGAACGGAATGTATGAATATTCAAGATGTAAAAAATGCGGAAAGATACAATATGAGCTTTACGATGCAATAGCATTTATGAAGGTATATAACGATTTGGGCTTTCCTGTATACATAAATCAATCAGCTTTCGAGGCAATGGAGGATATAAATGCCTTAGGAGAAAGACCTGGAAATGATGTAATTATATCTCTTGATTTATATAACTACCTGATAGAAAAATATCCTCGTCTTGAATGCAGACCGGTACTCCTCGGCTCTGTGTATGAGGATATGGAATATCTTAAAAATAAATCTGAATCATAATATTAAAACAGTTCCAAATTAAAAGGATTCAAAATGAGCAGAATTTACATAACTGAAAATTTAACAGGAAAAAACCCTGCATGGTATTGGGATAAAACAGGCGGATTTCATGATGCAAAAATTATTTCTTCAAAAGAAATCACACTTGATTATAACTATGCTGAACCGAATACTGTCAGAAATTATTATGAAGTTGAATTACATCTTGTAACAAACCAACTTATTAGATTTTATAACAGTGAAATAGTTCAAGGGTATTTTGAAGACGGGAATTGGTGGCTTTGTGGCACTCTCAGAGAAGAAAACAACAAATTTATTCTCGATATAACAGTATGTAACAATAAAGGAAAAGAGAAAAAAGTTTCTGTAAAATTCGATTATGCAGAAGTTTTATAAACTATAAACCATGCAAAAAGCAGTTGCTGAAATTCAGCAACTGCTTAATTTTTTGTTTTACTTTTTAATCCACGGAGTTGTGAGAATGCCTACATTTTTAAGGTTGTATTCATAGCTCCATTTTTCATCTTCTTCACGCCAAGCTCCGGGTCCATGCCATGAATGACTGACATCTGTAAGATGCACTGCGCCGAATGAGTTGAATCGGTGTGTGAAGAGTTTTATATCAACCTTGTGATTGCCGTCTGAAAGGTCTGTAACAAGGAGTTCATTGGGTGAATAAACAATATTGCCCCTGTCTTCACCGTCAACGATAACCTTTACAAGACCGCCTCTGTAACGGGGTACTGTTACAAGAAGTTCACCCTTGTCGGTTTCTGCTTCAAGGTGATATGTGATGTTACCGCCATAGAAAGGAAGTCCCTGAGGCACAATGTCACCGAAAGCAAGCTTTTCTGCCTTTTTGCAGATTGTGGCTGTTGAGCCGATAACTCTGACACCGAAATCACCGAGAAGATAGCACCATTCGGTGTTTGTACGGTTACCTAAAGGAAGTTTAACTGTGAGAATATTTGCACCAACTTTGAGTGCAGGGAGTACAACTCTCTTGATTGATTTATCAACATACCAGCCGACAACTTTGTTGGAAACTGCTTCACCGTTGAGTGTGATTTCAGCCTTTTCAGCATCTTCAAGTGCAAGTACTGGAGACGCAACTTCAATCTCAGAATTGATTGTGAATTCGAGTGTGATTGAGTGTCTGATTTCTTCTTCGGGAATTACCCAAGGCTGAGGCACAGCTCCGCCTCTTTCATCAAGACCTGCTTCACTTCTTGCAACATTATCAGCTATAAGGATTTCTTCCTTTTCGTGCCATTCACCGTCATCTGTTCTGAAACGGCACATATCAAGAAGAAGAACATTTTCTTCATCGAGAGTATAATCAACAAATGCGGGAACTTTTACGTCTTCACAAGCCTTGATTTCTACTGTTTCATAAGCATTTTCGTTTCTGCCGTCTTCAATCTTGACAAGAAGAGAATCGAAATCATACATCTCTTTCTTTATAACGGTTTTGCCGTTAGCATAGTCAACATCTGCAGGGTAAATATCGCCTGTGACTGTATCATAAACAGTAACTTTTTTATCACCGTCAAGATAGATTCTGACATCTCTGCTGCAGAAAACATCTTTGTTATAGGGATTCTTTGCGTGAGCGACAAAGAGCCACTGACAATCGTTATCCTGACGCATCTGATAAATAAGATTATCTGAGAGTGAGCCATTCTTGTAACGGATTGTGACAGTTCTGTTATCTTCAAGTGAAGAAAGAAGTTTTTCACGGTCAAAAGAAATAACTGTTGACTTTTCGTAAAGAGCTTTGCCTCTCTCGCTCGGAACTGCATTTTCATAAACGGGAGCAGAGCCCATAAATATGAGTTTACCGCCGTTTGCTGCGAACTGCTCAAGTCTTTCAAGAGTTGTTGATCGAAGAGTTTCGCAATCAGGAACAATAATTGCATCGTATTCCATTTCACCGACTTTAATGGGGTTTGTACCATTTTCGCAAAGAGTCGGGAAAAGTGATTCGCTGATGAAGTTAAAATCTATACTGCCTTTGAGAAGCCAGTCTGTGACATTCTGGAATTTTTCATCAAGGGCATCACGTGCAAGTTCTGATTTATCATTGGGTCCCCAGTGAAGCCAGAATGACTCAACGGGATGAATGACACCGACTTTTACAACAGGCTTACCACGGGTCATTGCTGTGTAAACTCTTGCAAAGTGGTCTTCAACATAGGAATATTCTTTCCACCAGGGTGACTGATAATGGATTGAAGCGGGATAGTCACGCTTTGCTTCACCTGCCATTGAAACCCATGAAAGGTGTGGTACTCTGACAGTTACACCGAGAGCTGCCTGCCAGTCACCCTGAAGTTTATGACCTCTAAAATCAAAGTCCCAACCCGTTACACCGTAAAGCTCGGAAAGAACACCTTCATTGCCGAACTGATGACAGGCTGACTGTGCCTGTTTTGCAGTTGTGAATTCAAAACTGTTACAAAGCATATCGATACCCGGAAGATCAAAACCACGGTATGAACGCATTGCTTCACCGAGAGCCGCTGTCTGACTTTCGAGAGTGGGTTCTTCCATCATGTGACCTGTAAGGTAAAGTCCGTTTTCACGGCACCAGGAACCGCAGACATCAGCAAAAGCCTCTGAAAAACGCTCTGAAATATGGTCGTGATAACGGTAACGGTTAAGACTTACACCGTCTTTCTTATTCCAGAAAAGTTCGGGAAGAAAATCAAGAATATCTTCTCCGTAAGCGGCTTTATATGTTTCGGGGATATCATCTGTCCAGGGAAGATTGATATCGTGTTTGTCTGTTGAGTTGTTGAGAGTCTGCTTTCTGCAGAACTGAGGTTCATCGGTAAAGATTGCAGGAACAGCGTCACCGAAATCATCACCGACAGTTTCCTTATATCTTTCGTGTGTCACTTCTACAAAACGCTTTACAGCATCAGGGTTCAGCGTATCAAGATATGACTGATTGTTATACCAGCTTGAGGGTGAGCATACTTCCATATAAGCATACCATTTTGTACCCTCTGCATGTGCATCTTTATCAATTCTTCTGAATGAATCAAGATATCCTTCATTATCGAGAACAACATCATAAGCAGCAAGGAAGTCACCTTCACCGTTTCTGCCGCCTTCACATCTTGAATCCTGAACCTGAAGGTTATCATCGCTGTCTTCATAGGCTTTAGGAGTAAAAAGAAGATATCTTGCACGGTATTTCTTATCTTTTGTTACAAGACCGCCTGCAGCACCTGAGGGCCATCTGTCCTCATCATAAAGCCAGGCAAGCATTTTTTCATCTTTTGCCTTTTCAACACAAGATTTCACAATATCCATATATTCGTCAGAAAGATATTCTGTTGCCATACCTGTTCTGACGTGCATATGGAAACCGCCAAGCCCCATTTCTTTGAACACTTCTATCTGCCACTTGAGTTCTTCTTTATCAAGTTTGCAGTTCCATGCCCAGAAAGGAGTGCCTCTGTATACACTTGTGGGATTTTCAAAAAGCTCCTTAGAAAGGCACTTTTCACTGTTCTTTTTATAAATCATAAATGAACCTCCTTAAAAGCCGAAGTTATTTTCTTTTCTTATATTTTCTATTATTTCGCAGGAAACTCCTGCCATATACTTGCAGAAATTATAATAATTCAGATTTTTGCCCTCTGTAAAATCACGGAAAGCTTCAATTTCCTTTGACATTACAACATTTTCATCAATAACCGGGTAAAGCTCTTCTGTTCTGCCGTCGTTATAGTATCTGTCAATACCTGTCAGCTTTGAAACTGATTTTACGGTAATTGCACCGTTTTCACCGAGGATTCTGCTGCCTAAAAATCCGTTTGCAGTTTTTGAATATGTAATTGTAATGGTTTTGTCCTCATACACAAAAATCAAAGTACCTGTGCAATCTGCTCCTGATTCCAGAAAATCGGAATGTGAAATAACCTTGTCAGGTTTACCAAAAATCTCTAGCGCAAAGTAAACACAGTATACCCCCAAATCCATAAGAGCACCTGTACAGAATTCGGGATTGAAAATATTTGGATTCTCGCCCCTTTTGTAAGCTCCGTATTTTGATGAATGCTGAGAAAAATCAATGGATGCTGTTCTGATTTCACCGATATCGAGTAATGCATTCTTAATAATATCAAGACCCTCAGAATGCATTGATTTCATTGCTTCAAGAAGAATGAGATTTTTGCTGTCTGCAAGTTTATAAAGCTCTTCAAGCTGTGAAAATGTGACTACCATAGGTTTTTCACAGATAACGTGTTTACCTGCTTCAAGACACATTTTAGCCTGCTCATAATGCTTTGAATTGGGACTTGCAATATAAACAGCATCAATATTTTTATCAGCAAGCATCTGCTCCAATGAAAAATAGTATTTATCTATATTGTTTTTTTCTGCAAAAGCTTTTGCTTTGCCTTCATCTCTTGAAAAAACAGCAACTACATCTGCATTTTCGACATATGCAGAAGACTGAATAAAGCTCTCTGTTATCCAAGATGTTCCGATTGTTGCAATTCTCAATATAAACATCTCCGTTTCTTGTATAATATAACATAAAAAAAAATAAAATAAAATAGTTTTTTTATAAAAAGAGTAGACACGGAAGATTTTTTTTTATATAATTAAGCTTGTAAAGGTGTGATTAAAAAATGCATATTAGACCTTATAAAGAATCTGACAAAATCAGTTTCAGACACATCTGTATTGAAACATCAGTCGGAAATACTGCAACAGAAAAAGAGCGGAGATTTATTCTGAATCTCTACTGCGATTATTACATTGAGCAGGAGCCTCAGAATTGCTTTGCACTTGCCGATGAAAACGACAATGCTGTCGGCTATATTCTTTGCAGTGAAAATATGAAACGATATATAAATGCAACAAAGCCTTACAGAGCTGCTGTAAAAAAAATGGGTTTTGTGAAATATCTTTTTGCCTGGGGAGAAATCATCGCTCATCTTCCTGCTTCAAAAAAATGCAAAGCTCATATGCATATTGATATTCTTCCCGAATATCAGCACAAAGGTTACGGCACAATGCTTATTGATACACTTACTGATTCACTCAAAGCAAAAGGCATTGATTCTGTTATGCTTGTTGTAAACACTTCAAACAAAAACGCTGTCAGCTTTTACAGAAAGAACGGTTTCAGAGAATATCTCAATTTCGGACAAGGAATACTTATGACAAAGAATTTCTGAGGTGATTGAATATGGATACGCTAAACATCATATTCTTTATTGTTTTTTCAGGCATATCTGTTTCTTACAGCTGGGGTATGAGAGGTACCATTATAGGCGGTGAAAAAGGAGCTATGCTCCCCGGTGCTTTTATGGGACTTCTTATGGCTGTTTTTTCAGGGTCAGAAGCACTTGCTTCATCACCCTGGATTCTTGCAGGTGTTGGTGCACTCGGTATGTACTGCGGCGGCTGTATGACATACGGTGAAACACTTCACCTCTCAATGAACGAAGCAAACTCTCCCACTCTGAAAAAAGGACTTGTTGCGCTGTTTATAAAAGGCGGTATCTGGTTCGGACTTTTTGGCGGAATTGTTGCAATGTTTATTTCTGCAATTGCAGGAATGTATAAATTGTGGCAGATTATTCTTTTCTTCTGTCTGCTGCCCGTTTTTGCGATATCATTCTATTTTCTTTTCAACAAACCGCTAAAACCCTCAGAAAACAAATTCCCCAAGATTTACTTCTCAATAAAGCGTCAGGAATCCTGGGGCGGACTTCTCGGAATTCTTGCAGAAATAATTATATTTGCTTTAATCAATAAAGACCTTGCTGTTGTTACAATGTCTGGCGGTGCATTCATTTTCGGTGCTGTCGGTTGGGTTATTGCACAGATGATGCAGATAAAAGCAAAACATCCATTCAAAAACGGCAAACACCTTTTTGAAAGGCTTTATAAGATAAACGCTCTTGAATCCTGGAAGCTTATGGAATGCACGCTGGGTGCCGTAGGTGGTATAGGTTGTGCATTAACATTCATTCTTTCCAAGCCGTTGTTTGCAGAGAAATTCGCTCTTATTGATGCAAACGGATTTTATTCTTACATAAAAGATTCAGACATAACATTCATAATCGCAATAGTTTATTGTGTAATTCTTATTGCCGATTGTGTTCAGTATTTTTACATTCCGAAAAATGACAAAACATTAAAAAAATATAAAAAATTCTGCGAAAATACAGAATTTGCAATTTACAGTATTATACCTCTCTTTCTCTGCTTCATAGGCGCTCATACTGTTGCGGCATTGATTGCATTTCCGGTTCTTCTGCTTGTTCTTATTCAGGAACTTGCAGAAAAGAACAATAAAGTCGGCAGAAGAAAATCAATATGTTATCTTTTTGAAATGCTTCCGGTTGCCGCAGCCGCAATTTACATTCTGATTGTTCAGAAAGCGTTAAATATTCATATCACTCTTTTTATGTACTCTTTTGTTTATGAGATTGCATATTTTGATATGAAAAAAATTGAAGAGGGAAAAATCAAATTATGCAACGGTGAAAAAGCAGTGCACGGATATTTCTTTATCTGCTGCGCACTGATTATGATAATGTCAATATTTATTTAACAGGAGAAAACATATGTTAAAAGACGTAAAATACTTCATAATTGATATGGACGGTACATTCTATCTCGGCGATAATATGATTGAGGGTGCCTATGAATTCACAGATGCACTTCCCGAAAAGGGCAAGGACTTCAGATTCTTCACCAACAATTCATCTCACGATGCAAATGAATGCCTTCAGAAACTCATCAAAATCGGATATCCCGTGCCTGAAGAAAAAATCATCATTTCTTCTCACGTTGCCATTGATTTTATTGAGAGAAACAGAAACGGCAAGAGAATCTATCTTCTCGGAAATGAGAATTTTACAAGAGATTGCGTAAAAGCAGGTCTTAATCTTGTTGATGACAAGCCAGACATTGTGCTTCTCGGTTTTGACACAACACTTACATATGAAAAAATCAACAAAGCTGCAAACTTCATTGCAAACG
>JAZUCO010000140.1:0-6385 GCA_045639185.1 Acutalibacteraceae bacterium | reverse complement strand
AATGATAAGAGCTGCAGATTTTATGTTGATACTGTCTGTATTTCTGACATCAATAATAATTCCCGATACACTTTCATTTTTAAGATTTGTGAGAGCATCTCTGAATTCATCAGGAGTCTTATCAGTAAAGTTGCTGATTTTTATATATCCTGCATTTGAATCTTTACTGTAAGTCACAGATTGAACAGCTTTTCCGTCTTTGTCTTTGCCTGCCTGATTCTTTTTATACTCATCATATTCTTCCGCACTCATAATGTAATTACTGCCCGTTGTGAGGTTGGAAAGATAACCGTCAGCTATTGCAGCGTTGAGAGAATCATCTGCAACTGAGCCGTAATATTCATTTCTTATCAGATTGTCAAGCTCTGCAAGGGAAGTGTACATTGATTCCCTCTGAGGCAGGTCTGAAACAAGAGAAGAAAAAATATTCATAGTAACGGCAGTCGTTACGAGAGCCGTTACTATGATTGCGATAGCAGATATTGTAATTGTGAGTCCTATAGAGATTTTTTTATGCATAAAACTCTCCGTTTCGGTTTACACGCTGATGTAGTTTGAGGGGTTGACTCTTGAGCCATTTACACGCACTTCAAAATGAAGATGAGGGCCTGTTGAGTTGCCTGTGCTGCCTACATAGCCGATTGTCTGCCCTTTTGATACATACTGACCTGATGAAACAGCAAGTGAGCTGCAGTGTGCATACAGAGTTGAAAGACCGCTTCCGTGGTCAATAACTATATAGTTGCCGTAACTCCAATGGTAAGCTGCTGTGATAACAGTTCCTGCTTCTGCAGCAGAAATGTTAAGACCGTAAGTGCCTCCGTAAACACAGATATCAAGTGCACCGTGATATGAGCCGTCAGAATTTCTGTAGAAACCTGAGCTAATATATCTGCCTGAATACTGAATGGGGCATATGAGACCTGTTGAATTCTCAAGCATACCGTTACCGCTTGAACCGTTTGACTGAAGCAAAGATTCGATCTGCTGGTCAAATCTTTCAATTTCAGCTTCATATTCGGCAATCATCTGCTGATATTCAGCACTCTGATTGTTAAGACTTGCAAGGTAGTTACTGTTTTCATTGACCTTTGCAAGAATTACACTCTGGTTTGCCTCAACCTTTGCCTGATTTTCTTCAACAGCAGTTTTCAATGTTTCAATTTCAGCAATTTTTGCATCGATATCAGCCTGAAGTGCCGCAATGTTTGCCTTTTCAACATCTATCTCTGCAACTTTTGCATTGATTTCTGCAATGTCACTATTGATTCCGTCAACGAGTCCTTGCTGATAATTTGCAATACTGCTGAGAAACTGAACTTTTGTAAGATATTCAGAGAAATCATCAGAGCAGAGAAGCACTTCAATTGCAGATGTTTCGCCATTGATGTAATTTGTGCGTATGATTTCTTTGAGGTCATCATATTTTGCCTGAATATCATCATTCTTTGCATCGATTTCATCATTGAGGCTGTCAATTTTGTCGTTCAATGCAATAATCTGATTCTGATATTCAAGATTCTGAGCTTCATATTCTGCGATGGTTGACTCATAAGCATCAATCTGTGACTGATAAGCATCAATCTGTTCCTGATACATTGCAACCTGATTATCAAGCTCCTGAATATATTCTTTTACGCTGCCGATATCACCTTTAAGAGAATCGATTTTATCCTGAGCAGCATCTATTTTTTCTTCATATTCTTCAATCTTGTCTTTGTAGTCGTTGATTTTGTCTTCATTTGTTGCGTATGAAGTTGTATCATAAAAAACGAATGCAGAAACAAGTAATGAGAAAGTGATGATAAATGAAATAAGTCTTTTTCTTAAAGATTTAGTCATTGTCTACCACCTTTCCGTGTTCTCTGAGGTATTTGCCCAGAGAGATACAGCTTCCCAGTGCACCTGTTACAATGCCTGTTGAAACAAAGGCGATTACGAGAGTTATAATGCAATCTTTGAACGGTACCATTGTGTTGCCGAGAATAGCAAACATTGATGCGAGTACTTTTTCAGCGCCTGCGTAAAGACCGAAAATAAGTCCGAATGCTATTAGTGCAGACAAGATACCGATTATGATGCCTTCAACAAGGAAAGGCCAGCGTATAAACCAGTTGGTAGCGCCTACAGCCTTCATAATGCTGATTTCAAGACTTCTTGAGAACATTGTGATTCTGACAGTGTTTGCAATAATAAACAGTGATACAAAGAGAAGTATCACAACAATGACAATACTTACAATGCCCACAGCATTCTGAATATCTGCAATTCTTGCAGCAAGTTCACCGTTTTCACGGATACTCAGAACATTGTCATAAAGGCTTATTGCCGTTACCGTAGCATTGAACTCTTCCATATCGCTTATCGTTACTTTGTATGCGTTTGGAAGAAAATCACTGTCGATTCCGTTCATAATAGCAGCTGAATCACCCATTGAATAAAGAATGTCTGAATATGATTCTTCCTTGGAAACAAATACGCAATCTTTTACACTTTCAAGATTCCGTATTTTGTCACCGAGTTTCAGCTCTTCATTGTTTGTAGCTTCATCATCGATGAAAACCATAACAACATTCTGTTCACCTACACGGTTGATAACTGACTGTATGTTTACATAAATCAGATATGCACCGCCGATGAGAAGGAGACAGGAAAGCATAACGGTAATTGAAGCAACTGTCATAAGTTTGTGAACTTTTATGTTTCTGAAACCTTCTTTTGTAAGGTATCTTAAATTGAATCTGCCTCTGCCGAATTTATTTTTTCTGCTCATTCTTCAGCACCTCCGTCAATTGTTTCTTCTGTTTCGGAGGATGTATCAGAATCAGTTTCAGATTCTGTTGCTGCGGTTTCCTCATTTGCTTTTTTTCTTGATGCAGTTGATGCGGCAAATGCTGCGAGGATAGAGTTGATTTCTTCATCCTCTGCAATGGAATATTGTGTCTGAGCCGGTGCAGCTTCCTTCTTGGGAGCCTTGGGGGCACTTGCAACTTCCTTTGCTTCGGTTACAACCTGTTTTGACACTTCTTCTGCAACAATTGCTGCTGTGTCGGCATATTCATTTGATGCAGCTGAAACAGCTTCTTCTGCATCGGGAAGTGTTTCTTCAATGGGAACATTGTCCTGACCGTAAGTGAATATGAATTTTTCTACATCCTGATATTCATTGGGAGCATTGTAGAAACCTGCATCTGTAGAAGGTGTTTCAGGGTTTATGAGACCGAGAATCTTTGATTTGTCATACCCGTCTGCAATAATCTGACCTTCTTTGAGCACAACAATTCTGTGGTCATACTGCTTCACAAGCTCGTGAGCGTGTGTAACCATAACAATAGTTGTTCCGTTTGCTTTGTTGAGATGATTGAGCAGATCCATAATTTCAATACTCATTGCAGGGTCAATGTTACCTGTAGGTTCGTCTGCAATAATAAGATCTGCATTGTTTACAAGAGCTCTTGCGATGGCAACACGCTGTTGTTCACCGCCTGAAAGCTCCTTTGGAAGTGAGTTTGTCTTTGAAAGAAGACCTACCATTCCCAAAGCGTGAGTAACTCTTTTTCTTACTTCACGTTCTTTAGTTCCTGTTACTCTTAATGCAAAAGCGACATTGTCATATACGCGCATATCAGGGATGAGTCGGAAATCCTGAAAAACAATACCCATGGTGCGTCGGAAATAAGGAATGTCGCGTTTTTTCATTTTATTAAGATTGAAACCGTTGATTTCAACAGTACCTGAAGTGGGTACTTCCTCTCTCATTATAAGTTTCAGGAAAGTACTTTTGCCGGCACCGGAAGCGCCGACAATAAATACAAATTCACCGTCATTTATAGTGAGATCAACATTTTTAAGAGCCTCATAATCGCCGTTGTAACTTTTTGATACTCTGCTGAATTCTACCATAAAGTAATCCTCTTGTACAATAACACCAAAAAGGTGAAGATTAATACTTCACCGGATTGGCATCAAGGTATTTTTTGACCATAAGTGCTACTTTGAATACGATAGCGTCGTCAAATTCACGAAGGTCAAGACCTGTAAGTTTTCTTATTTTTTCAAGTCTGTAAACAAGTGTGTTTCTGTGAACAAAAAGCTTTCTTGATGTTTCTGAAACGTTAAGGTTATTTTCGAAGAATTTCTGAATTGTGAAAAGTGTATCGTGGTCAAGGCTTTCAACTGAACCTCTCTTGAAAACTTCCTTAAGGAACATATCACAAAGAGTTGTGGGAAGCTGATAGATAAGTCTTGCGATACCGAGATTTTCATAGCTGACAATTGTCTTTTCTGTGTCAAATACTTTGCCAACTTCAAGAGCAACCTGTGCTTCCTTGAATGAACGTGCAAGGTCTTTGATACCTGTGACAGCTGTACCGATACCTACGAGTGTATGTGTATAGAACTCTGTACCGAGTGAGTCTGCAATTGAACGTGCAAGCTTCTCAAGATCTCTTGATTCGATGTTCGCCTTTACTTCCTTAACAAGAGCAATATCTGTTTCGTTGATGTTTACAACGAAATCCTTTGTCTTGTCGGGGAAGAGGTTCTGGATAACATCAAATATTGAAACTTCACCGGGTTCTGTGAGTCTTATAAGAAGTACGGCACGGGTTGTATCGTTATTGAAATGAAGTTCTCTTGCTTTAACGCAGATATCTCCGGGGAGGATGTTGTCGAGCATTACATTCTTGATGAAATTGCCTCTGTCATATTTTTCATCATAATACTGCTTGATGCTTGTAACTGCAACTGCAAGTACACCTGCATAAGATGCGGCAACTTCGTCTGAACCAGCTACAAAAACAGCATATTCATGATGAATGGGGGAGCCGAATGTCTTGAATGCCATATCACCGATGAGAGTAACTTCTGTTGATGAGAAGATGTGTTCACCGTATGATGAATCGATTACTTCGCCGATTTTGCTGAGCTCACTGCAAGCAATGATTGTTCCGGTTTCATCAATAACACCGATTGTGCGGTTGAATGAATCCTTCATCTGGTGGATAACGCTCTGGAATAATCTGTTAGACATAAAAATATCCTCCTGAATTTCTTTATATGCCGATAAATTATAAATCGGCGACACATAATTAACCCTTGTTCAAACAATTTATGCAATATCACTATTGCCTTACTATACATTTTACACATTTTTCAGAATATTGCAATAGTTATTAAGAAAAAAATATCAGAAACAGGGGAAAAAACTGCTCAAAATTCTAAAAACGAATATAAAACTATTTATTATTAACAATTTATGAGCAGTTCTTTATGTCAAGTTGACGGTTGTATACTTTCACGAATGAAAAACACCACATAATGCAAAGAGAGAAAATTACTTCATAAAACTCAGTTTCCTGTAAATAAAAACAGTCACCGCCGAAACGATGACTGTCTGATTTATTAATAGTATAAATTAATATTTGTTGTAAAGGGGGCCGTAAGCTGCACAAGCTCTGTAGTCCTGACCTTCCTTATCCATACCGAATGCATTCCAGCAAGCGGGACGGAAAATCTTTTCTTCAGGAACGTTATGCATACAAACGGGGATACGGAGCATTGAACACATTGTGATGAGGTCTGCACCGATGTGACCGTAAGAGATAGCGCCGTGGTTAGCACCCCAGTTGTTCATTACCTCGTAAGCTGTCTTGAAGGGGCTGCCTTCCTTGCCGTCGCATCTGGGAGCGAACCATGTGCAGGGCCATGTGGGGTCTGTTCTGTCCCAGAGAGTCTTTGTAACGTCATCGGGAAGAGCAACTGTCCAGCCTTCAGCAATCTGAAGAACGGGACCGAGACCCTTAACGAGATTAAGACGGATCATTGTAACGGGCATTTCAGCCTTTGTTACGAAGTGTGATGAGAATCCGCCGCCTCTGAAGTAGCCGTTGTCAGCTGCACACCAGTCTGTAGCTTCAAGAATAGCTTTCTGGTCTGCTTCTGTTACATCCCACCACTCTTTGATAACAGCATTGCCGTTTTCGTCTTTTGCTTCACCGCAAGCATCAAGACAAGCTGCCCCTGAGTTGATAAGGTGAATAAAGCCGTCGCAATCCTTTGCTTTGCCTTCAATATCATAACCTGTAGCTCTCTTTACAGCTGAGCCTGACCAGTAAGTACGTACGTCTGCGAAAATCTGTGCTCTGTTTGTAAGAAGTTTTGAGAAGAGCATGCCAAGACCGTTGAGAACGTCATTTTCTGTTGCAAGGATGTAGGGTTCTCTTGCACCGTTCCAGTCAAATGATGTGTTGAGCATTGCTTCGGGGAAGTCACAGTTAGGATAGAAGTCTGTCCACTGTCTCTGACCCTGGAAACCTGCTGCGATAGCATTGTGACCGATCTGTTCTTCTGAGAACTGTTCTTCGAGCTTCTTGTTGCCGCTCAT
>JAZUCO010000139.1:0-4418 GCA_045639185.1 Acutalibacteraceae bacterium | reverse complement strand
ATACCGTAAAGAGCAACTCTTCTGTAGTCACCGATGATTCTTCCTCTGCCGTAAGCATCGGGAAGACCTGTGATAACGTGGCACTTTCTTGCCTTACGCATTTCATCTGTGTAAGCACGGAAAACACCGTCGTTGTGAGTTATGCGGTAGTGGAATTCTTCTTCAATTTTTTCGCTGAGTTTGTAGCCGTAAGCTTCACAAGCCTGACGTGCCATTCTGATACCGCCGAAGGGGCAGATACCTCTTTTGAGAGGTCTGTTTGTCTGAAGCCCTACAATAATTTCATTATCCTTATCGATATATCCGGGAGAATAGCTTGTGAGTGATGATACAGTTGCTGTATCGATTTCAAGAACTCCTCCAAACTGTCTTTCAAGAGCAAAAAGCCCCTGAACATTCTTCATAAGGTGGTTTGTTCTTTCTGTTGCGCCTGCAAGGAAAGATTCGTCACCTGTGTATTCTTTATAGTTTGTCTGAATGAAATCACGCACGTTGATTTCGTCCTGCCAGACACCTTTGTTAAAACCTGTCCAGTTTTTGTGTTCCATAATAATACCTCCGTTTCTGAGAAACAACAAACAAAAAAGGGCAATCAGCTTTTACAAACTAATTGCCCAGACGGTCGGCTTCTGCTGATAAATCAGCACATATATTCTTTTACATTCCACGGCGGTGCTCCGCCTTATCCGTCAGTTATGTAAAAGCTTGTCTTTATTATACATAAAAAAAGATATGTTGTCAATTGAAGCGCAGAAGAAAAATAATGTAAAATGAGAAGTAATTTTGGTGATGTTCACTTGTAATAAGGCTTGTGCATATATTGTTAACGGGAGGTGATTTTATGGAAATATGCGGATGCAGACCCAAGTGTGAATGTTCTGTCATTGCGGCAATCGTAAGTGCGGTTGTGGGTATAGCAGTTGCTTTTCTCAATTTCTCAGGAACAATAGCTGTGCCTCAGGTTATTCTTTGGGTATTTCTCGGTGTAGCATTGGGATTCCTTGCAATAAGTTTTCTTGCAGCAGCAGTCAGAAGATGCTGTGAAAAGAGCGGTTGCCTTTGCTCTGCTCTGACAGCAATGTTTGCAGGAGTTTTTGCAACAGTTCTTCTGTCGCTTGTTCTTCTTGTTTTTGATATTGCTGCCGGTATACTTGCTTCTCTTATTACGGGACTTCTGTTCGGTGCTTTTACACTTACCGTTACATCAGTTGCCTGCATTGTAAAAACATTATTCGGCTGTTAAATAAAAGATAAACCAAAAGGGGCGGTGCTTCGCAGTAGCGGAGTACTGCCCCTTGTTTGCTTTGTCAGGGGATTCTTACACCCCGAATGTGCAGAAATCTTGCTCTGTCGTAAACATAAGTATTAAGCGGTCTGTCAAGCGCATCGTTTGAATGAGCCGACACAAGAATCTGCGGAATTTTTGCCGTAACAATCAGAGAATGATAAAAGCTTCCGTCATTTCGTCCGAGCTGTATTACGTCGCCTAGGCGGATTTCATTTTCATTTACTTCTGTTGCAAAGGGGCCGAGACCTTCGTTGGTTGTCAGAAAATTGTACAGAAATGTCACTCCCGTCCAGGCAGCGGCTCTGTCTGTAACAGAAATATAATACCAACCGAAATCAGGTGTGTAATTCATCTGACCTGCGCCTGCAAAAATACATTGTGACACAAAATTTGTGCAATCGCCGCCGAGAGTGTCAAAAATATAATAGTCTGGATTGCGTCCGAATGCCCATCTTCTTGCATAAGAAACGGCATCGGCTCTGTTATAATTGATAGTCTGCATAAAAACACCTCCGATAAAAAATATGCGACATCAGAGTCTTTGATGAAATAATTCTTTTCTGATTTCCCCTTATGACATTTTTTGCGGTGCCGAAGGCATATAATATTTTTACAAAGGCGGTGACAGAATGCAACAGGTAATATACATAGATGTTCTTATTGTTCTTAACATAATAATTACCTTTCTGTTGCTCTTTACTACTTCAAAGATAATTAAAATTTTCCCTTCAGGCGGCAGATTTACCCTTGCATCAATACTCGGAGGCTTTTCTTCTCTTATAATTTTTGCACCTGAAATGGGATTTTTTCTTTCTCTTTTCACAAAACTTCTGTTTTCGGTTATTATTGTGGTGTGCGCATACAAGCCACGTTCTTTTTCGGCAATCCTCAGAGAAACGGCATACTTTTTTGCCGTGAACTTTATTTTTGCCGGAATAATGCTTTTTGCATCTTCTTTGCCGGGAATTTCACTTGTCAGTTACAACAACGGTGTTGCTTATGTGAATCTGTCATTTTTTTCGCTTATTGCATCGTGTCTTGTCTGCTATGGTGTTACATTTCTTCTCGGTAAATTTTCAAAATACAAAGGTGCTGTCTGTGAAGTTCTTGGGGCAGAAGTGATTTTTGAGGGCAAATCAGTGAAAAGTACTGCAATTGCAGATACGGGAAATAATCTTACTGACCCCTACACGGGCAAACCGCTTATTGTTGCGGATAAAAACACTCTTGCACCCGTTCTTCCCGAAAATATCAGACTTTATTTCCAGGACGGAAAATGCCCCGAGTCAATCAGACTAGTGCCCTGCAGAACAGTTTCGGGAACATCGCTGATGCCTTGTTTCAGAGCCGATAAAATAATTATACGGGGCGAAAAAATAAATATTGAATCAGAAGGATGCGATATTGCTGTCAGTGAACAGCCGCTTACGGAGATAATTCTTCCGTCGTCATTGCTTTCAGAAAGGAGCCGCCATTATGCAACAAAAAAATAACGGCATTGTCAAAATACTTCAGAAAATGTTCAGAGATGTAAAATTCAGAATTTTTTCATCTGAGATTTTTTATATAAACGGTCCTCAGACACTTCCTCCGCCACTTGAAAAAGATGAAGAGGAAGAGTATCTCGGCAGAATTATGCAGGGCGATAACTCCGTCAGAGAAAAACTGATAACTCACAATCTCAGGCTTGTGGTCTATATAGCAAAAAAGTTTGAAAGCACGGGAATCTGTGTGGAAGACCTTGTTTCCATCGGCACAATAGGGCTTATCAAGGCTGTGAACACTTTCTGTCCCGAAAAAAACATAAAACTTGCTACATACGCTTCACGCTGTATTGAAAATGAAATACTGATGTATCTGAGAAAAACGGCAAACAAAAAAACAGAAATTTCTATTGATGAACCGCTTAATACAGACCGTGACGGCAATGAGCTTCTGCTTTCAGATGTGCTTGCAGAAGACGGTGAAAGCATAAATTACAATATAGAATATGAAGATGAAAAAAGGTTGCTGATGTCTGTTGTGTCAAGGCTTGACGACAGAGAAAAAATGATTATAAATATGCGTTTCGGAATAGGCGGATACGAGGAGCATACGCAGAAAGAGGTTGCTGACATAATGGGAATTTCCCAGAGCTATATATCAAGGCTTGAAAAGCGGATAATATCAAAAATAAAAAGAGAAATGGAAGCTGTCAGTTGAGTTCTCTTATCTGCTCTTCACAATCGGTTTCATAACAGATGAGTCTGTTGCCGTCTATGTTTTCTCTGTGCATATCAACGGCAGAAATCTGACGGTTTTTGTGTGTTGTGAAGTAATAAATACCTTTGTCTGCATTCATACAAGCGGTATAAATTGTGATTTCGTTTCCGTCAGAACTTCTTGTGCAGCCGTCAACGTGACTTACGCTTCCGAGAATGCGGAAAAGCTGACTTTCGCAGGAGTTTTCATCTGATTTGACGGAATTCATCTTTGCAAAAACCGTTTTCACAAACCGTGATTGCGAAGACCAGTCACCGGGCAGACCGATTGCGCCTAAACCTTTGCTGTAAACAGAAAAATCAATTTCAGAAGCGAATCTGTTTTCGGGATTTTTTGGAGACAGATACATAAAATTATTGAGATTGTGCATCTGAAAGGGAAATGGCGGATTGTTTGTCAGCACTCCGACAGAATTGTTGTACACGTGAAGACCGTCTTGCATACATTCAACCGTAATTGTCTGATTTTTATCTGCGATAATCCAATGAAGCTGAGCCGCAGGCAGGTCTTTGCTGAATGGTGTGTCGGTAAGATTGATTCTTTCAAGCAGAATTTCTGCGTCTTTTACATTCTGACACTGGCAGAGAATCCAAGGAATAAACTCATACACCGCAACATTGTAACAGCCTTTCTTTTCTTTGCCGAAAAATGCATTGCCGACAAAATTCAGACCTGCCATACAAAGACCTTTTTCATTCATAGCGTCAAAATAAAGAGGGTAGTCGTCACGGATATATGCCATACCGATTATGGCAAAATGAGACGGAATTCGGCAACCTCCCGTAAATAAAAACGGAAAATTTCTCGGAGTTACCGTCACTTTTTCGCCGAAGGAGAATTCGTTGTCGAGAGTTCTGCCGAAACAGAA
>JAZUCO010000138.1:0-12092 GCA_045639185.1 Acutalibacteraceae bacterium | reverse complement strand
GTTGATGAAGAAGGCTTTGTATATTTCAAACAGCGAATCAAGAGAATGATTATTTCAAGCGGATATAATGTATATCCTTCTCAGATCGAGAAAGTTCTTGACAAGCACCCCGATATCGATTACTCATGTGCAATCGGTGTTAAAGATGCTTATAAGATGCAGAAGGTCCGTGCATATATCGTTCTCAAAGACGGTGTTCCCGAAACACCTGAGCAGAAAATAAAAATTCTTGATTACTGTAAACAGTATCTTGATGTTATGGAAAGACCCAGAGAAATAGTTTTCAGAAAAGAACTTCCCAGAACACTTGTAGGCAAGGTTGCTTACCGTGTTCTTGAAGAGGAAGCTGCAGCAGAGGAGGCAGGCAAATGAGCAGAAGCAGAAAAGAAATGAGAAAAGGCTATCACCGTAATCGTTTTATGGTTATGCTTGTTTTCAAAATTCTTAAACCTTTCGCATTCCCCGTACTTCATGCGGAAATGAAACCATACAGACCCAAGAACAAGACATTCCTTGTTATCTCAAACCATACAGACGCACTTGACCCCGGATTCCTTATGCTTGAATTTAACAAGTATATCCGTTTTGTTGCAAGTGACCATGTAACAAGAGGCGGTCTTCTCGGTTTTGTTATCAAGTATCTTGGTGGTGTTATTGTCAAGAGAAGAAGTAATCCCCCTGAAGTACTCTGGAATGATATTCTTGACACTCTTAAGGCAGATATTCCCGTTGGTCTTTTTGCAGAGGGAAGCACAAGCCTTAATGGTGAAACAGGCTTTATGTCAGCAAATACAGGTAAGCTTGTCAAGGATTCAGGTAAGGCTCTTATCACACACAGATTTATCGGTGGTTATCTCAGAAGTCCCCGTTGGGCAAACACAAACAAAATCGGTCCCGTTATCGGTGAAGTTGTAAATGAATATTCTGCAGAAGAGCTTGCAACTATGACTGTTGATGAAATCAATGAAATCATCAGACGTGATACTTACGTGAACGCTTTTGAAGAACAGAGAAAGAATCCCAGAACATACACCGGCGAAAATATGGCTGAGTATCTTGAAAGAATTCTTTATGTATGCCCCAAGTGCCGTAAAATCGGTACACTTCACAGTAAGGGAGATTTCTTAAAATGTGATGATTGCGGATACAACGTTGAATACGGTACAGATGCATTCTTCCACAGCGAAGATAACACAGTTATTTTTGATAATGTTCTCGATTGGGATAAGTGGCAGCGTGAAGAATGGAAGAAGAAAGTTCTTTCAGCTGAAGACGGTGAACTGATTTTTGAAGATAAAGATCAGGTTATCCGCACAATCAAGGAAGATGCAAAAATTCCCGTTGCAGACCACGCAACACTTCAGCTTTATAAAGATAAGTTTGTTATCATCAAGGATGACGGTGAAAAGGTTGAAATGCCTATGCCTTCAATCACAAGAGTATGGATTGCCGCAAAGGATTCACTTATCGTTGTTAATGATGAACACTATTTTGATGTAAGCTGTCACGATGTAAAGAGAGCTGCAATCAAATATGTTGCTGCTTGGATGTATCTCAGAGGTAAAGATTTTGTCTGATTTGTTTTCTGAAAGGGGAATAAAGCTGTGACAGGACTTATTGATGTCGGCGGCGGTATGAAGTGTGCATATTCAGCCGGTCTGTATGATTATTTTATGGATAACGGAATAAAATTTGATTATTACCTCGGTGTGTCTGCAGGTAGTATGAATCTCATATCATACATAGCAGGTGAACGAGGCAGAAATATCAGAATGTACAGACTTGCCGCAGAGGGTAATGAATATCTCAGCCTTTCAAGCCTTGTTCATAACGGAACATATATGAACTATGAGAAGGTTGCAGAAGATTTTTATTCGGAAAAAGGTTCAGACCCGTTCAGTTTTGATGCATTTTTTTCAGCAGAGCAACCTTTTGTTGTCAGCGCAACGAGAGCATTTGACGGTGCGACGATTTATTTTGACAGATGCGATATGCACGACAGAGAAAGTATTATTAAAATACTGAGTGCATCTTGTTGTATTCCCGTAGCAAGCAAACCTATTGTTATAGATAACGTTGAGTATTTTGACGGTGGTCTCGCAGAGCCTGTTCCTTTCAGAAAGGCTTTTGATGACGGGTGCGACAATATTGTTGTTGTGCTTTCTGCACCTGCTGACGAACGACGTGAAAAGATCCCAGGTTCAAACATTTTCGGGTCTGCAATACTCAAGGAGTATCCTGCAATTAATGATGTGGTAGAAGACAGACCTGCTGTATGCAACTATCTTATACGTTGTATAAGGGAATATGAACGCAAAGGCAGAGCTTTGTTGCTTTCACCTGAAGATATACCGGGTGCATTTACTCTTGCAAAAGATGTTGATACAGTCAATGCACTTTATAAAAACGGTTATCGTGACGGTATGGAGTGTAAAAAAGAAATATTTAGATTGCTCGGCAAACAATAATTTGTCGCTGCGTTTGAACAAACCAAATGTAGGGACCGATCCCTTGATCGGTCCGTTAGAAGTCTCATCAAACTCTGCGGAGCGATGTGGGCATCGCTCCCTACACATTTAATTTTAACTCGCGCAAATATTCCGACAATTTCTGATTTATAATGGTGTTTTTATGACAGATAAAGAAAAAATGCACTCAGGGGATATCTATTACCCCTCAGGTGATGAAATAATGAATGAGCAGTTGCAGTGTCTTGATAAGCTTTATGATTTTAATGCCACAAGACCCACACAGCTTGATTTAAGAGAAAAAATGCTCAAAGAGATGTTTGCCGAGATAGGGAAGAATTGTTACATCGAGCCTCCTCTCCACGCAAACTGGGGTGGTAAGCATTGTCATTTCGGTGATAATGTTTATGCAAACTTCAATCTCACCATGGTTGACGATACGCATATCTATGTTGGTGATTTCACAATGATTGCTCCCAATGTTGTGATTGCAACTGCAGGTCATCCTGTACTGCCTGAGCTTCGTGAAAAAGCTTATCAGTACAATATGCCCGTACATATCGGCAGAAACTGCTGGATAGGTGCAGGTGCACTCATAATGCCCGGTGTCACAATCGGTGATAATACAGTTATCGGTGCTGGAAGCGTTGTTACAAAAGATATTCCCGCAAATGTTGTAGCAGTGGGAAATCCTTGTAAAGTACTCAGAGAAATCGGTGACCACGACAGAGAGTATTATTTCAAAGACAAAAAAATAAATTATAATGATCTGTGATTCAGGGGAGTTGTTAATTCAACTCCCTTCTTGAAATTACAGGGGTGTTTACGAAACGGGTGTTTTTATGACAGAATATTATCTTGGTTTTGATATCGGCGGCACAAAATGTGCTGTTGTTCTCGGTATGTATAAAGACGGCAATATGACAATTGCAGATAAAACTTCATTTGCCACACAAACAGAAAAAGGCTGGGAGTTTGCTGTAGGCAATATATTTTCGGCTGCTGAGAAAATGATTGCAGCAAATTCTCTTTCAGATAAAGATATAGTTTCAATAGGCATCAGCTGCGGAGGACCTCTTGACAGCAAGAAAGGCATAATAATGTCACCTCCGAATCTTCCCGGCTGGGATAATGTTCCCATTACTGCAATGTGTGAAGAAAAATTCGGAGTAAAAGCATATCTGCAGAATGATGCAAATGCCTGTGGCATTGCAGAATGGCAGTTTGGTGCTGCAAAAGGTTCCGAAAATGCTGTTTTCCTCACATTCGGAACAGGACTCGGTGCAGGACTTATTCTCGGAGGCAGACTTTATGAGGGCACAAACGGTATGGCAGGTGAAGTGGGGCATATCCGTCTTTCTCAGCATGGACCCGTAGGTTACGGTAAGGAAGGTTCTTTTGAAGGATTCTGCTCAGGCGGAGGAATTGCTCAGCTCGGCAGAACAATGGCTCTTGAGGCCATTCAGCGTGGCGAGAGCGTATCTTTTTGTCAGGGAATTGACTCTCTTGAGGGTATAACTGCAAAATCAGTTGCCGAAGCTGCAAAAAACGGTGATCCCGTTGCAAAAAAAGTTTACGAAGTCTGCGGTGAATATCTCGGCAGAGGTCTTTCTGTTATTATAGATATTCTCAACCCCGAAGTTGTCGTCATCGGCAGCATATATGAACGCAGCAGTGAACTTCTGATTGAATCAATGGAGAGAGAAATAAAAAAAGAGGCTCTTTCAGCCTCTTCATCAGTATGCAGAATTGTTCCTGCTGTGCTCGGTGACAGTATAGGTGACTATGCCGCACTTGCCGTTGCGGTGAGTAAATAATGATTCAGCGCATCAGAAATTAATTGATTCCGTGTAGGGAGCGATGCCCACATCGCTCCGTAAAGTCTGATGTAATCCAGTCGGACCGATGTGGGCATCGGTCCCTACAGAGATTGTGCAAAAAAATCAATTGTGCATTAAACTATTTGTTTCCCATACTTTTTATCGCACTTTCAAGTTGTGCTTTATAATCATTAACTGCCTTTTCGGGGGCAGTTATTTTCATTTCTCCGCCGAAAGTGAATACCCAGGAGTATAGAGTCGGTGTAAGTGCTGCTTTTACTGCAACCGAATATTCGCCGTCATCTGTTTTTATGAATTTGCATTTTTTGCCGAATTTATCAATGATAACACCAGCAAGTTTTTCGGGAATTTTCAATGTTACATCGGTTACTTCGCCCTGATACATTGTGATTGTTGCATTTGAGTATTCCGCAATGTCAAATTTTCTGAAATATCCTTTGCCGTCACGTGATTCATCAATGATTTCAACATTCTCCATTTTATCAACACGGTAGTGCTTTATTTTTGATGCATAACCGTCAAATGCAATGAGGTAATACTTTTCGCTGTCATACTGCAGACCGAAAGGACTTACTTTGATTTTTTCACCGTTTTTGTGATACATTTTCTTTTTGTCAACACCGTAGTTGAAATATCTGAATGTAATCATTCTGTCTGTATGTATGGCGTGATGAATGGTATCTGTGCTGTAAAAGATATTTTCGTTATCATTCTTTATTCTGTTTACAATATATACTTCTCTCTGCAGGTCATCTTTTTCATAGGCACTTGCAAGACTTCCGAGTTTCTTTATTATTTCATAGCTTTTCTTGGTGGTGATGAATCTTGATGACTGCACGGCATCAACAAGAAGTTTCAGCTCTGATAACTGAAATTCTCTTGAAACCATTGAGATTCCTCCGCCGCGACCTTTTGAAACTATGATATCAAGACCGTAAAGCTTCAATGCCTCAATGTCTGAGTAAATTGTTTTTCTTTCTGCATCTATTCCGTTCTTTTTGAGCATTTCAATTATTTCTGCTGTTGAAACACTGTGATTTTCATCTGTTTTGTGATACAGAAAATCTGCAATATAAAGCATTTTGAGTTTCTGATTTGCTGATTTTGCCATATTTATCAATCCTTCAAATTTGTATTACGAACAGAACTTTTTGTTTGTAAACAGATTATAACATACAATGTGTCCAAAAAAAAGTACATATTTAATTTTTATTTTATTTGTTGATTTGTTTATTATTAAATGTTATAATAATTTGAAATGTTATTTTCTTAAAAAATAATTAAGAAATTAAAGGAGGTTTTGTGGATGGGAAATTCCGCAATTCAGACAGGTGAAAAAAAGCACCTGAAAACCAATGAATGGATTTTATATCTGATGGGTGTATTTTTCTACACTATGATGACAGGTATGGTAGGCGGTAACAGAAATGCTTACCTTGTTAATGTTCTCGGTCTTTCAGAAGATATGAACTCACTTTGCTCAGCAATAACAAGTGTGTCATGTTTTATTCTCAACTTCTTTATCGTAATGTACATTGACGGCAGAAGAATGGGTAAAAAAGGCAAGTTCAGACCCATTGTACTCACAATTGCATTACCGATGCTTGTTGTGCTTATGCTCAACTTCATCGCCCCTAAGGGTATTGCAGGTACAACACTCATTATTTACGTTCTCACAATCAATATTGCATGGGGTATTATCTGTACATTCGGTAACTCAATCAATATGATTGCCAATGTTATGACTCCCAATATGAAAGAGCGTGACCAGCTTCTTTCATTCAGAAGTATTTCATCTGCAGTAGGCAACTCAGCACCTCTTGTAGTTCTTCTTGTTGTCGGTCTTATTTGGAAAGATAATGAAGGTCTTCAGTACATAATCAGCTCTGCAATCTGCGGTGTTGCAGGTGTTATTACCGTTCTTCTCGGTATGAATGTTGTAAGAGAAAGAATTCCTTACACAGCAGAGAAAAAGAATCCTCTTGAAGGCTTCAAGGATATTATCAGTAACAAGTATGCTTGGACAATTATTTTCTCTGAATTCCTCAAGAGTTTCAGAGGTATTGCAACTTATATGGAAACATTCCTTGCAATTGCAGTTCTCGGCTCAGCATCAAAGAAAATCATCTTTGTGCTTCCCGTAGGTATCGGCACAGCAGTAGGTATGCTCGTTATAAACTTCCTTCTCAAGAAGTTCAATGCAAGAATTCTTTACATTGCAAGCGGTATTTACTCTGTAACAGCAAACTGCATTGCATTCACAGTAGGTTATTTCTATTTCAAAAATCCCAACACAGTTCTTATGATCGTGTTTGTTGCATTCCTTTTCCTTATCGGTCTTCAGTTTGGTGCATCAAACCTTCTTCCCTCAATGTTTCAGGCTGACGTTCTTGAGGATTTTGAGCTTAAAACAGGCAAGAGACTTGACGCTTCAATGCCCTTTGTTATTTCAATCGGTACACTTATAAGCGGAACAATCGCAAGCACACTTGCACCCCTGGTGCTTTACGGTGATGATTCAATCATTCACTATGTTCCTAACGCCCCTGACCAGACTTTTGACACAAAGATTCTTCTTCTCTTCTTCTATACAATTGTTCACGGTATTATGATGTTCCTTGCAGGTGTGCCTTTCTTCTTCTACAAGCTTACCGGCAAAACAAAGGAAGATATCCATAATCAGGTAGTTGAACTCAGAAAACTCAACAGTTCACAGCTTGAAGCTGCGGAGGCAACTGATGAAGCCCTTTAAGTTTTTCGTTGTAACAGATACTCATTATTTTGCAAAGAGTCTTTCTGCAAGCGGTGAACATTACGAAGACTTTATGGATTTTGAGCAGAAGTGTTTTGCGGAAACTCCTTACATAAACGATGCTGTTTTTGATTATCTTGCAAATCAGACAGAAACAGATACAATTCTTATTGCCGGAGACCTTTCATTCAACGGTGAAAAGGCGAGCCATGAGGAATTTTCTGCACTTCTGAAAAAAGTCAAGGATGCAGGCAAAAAGATCTATGTGGTTACTGCAGGTCATGATATTGAGCAGAATCCTTTTGAATATAACGAAGAGGGCAGGCAGTATGTGGAAGGCGTGAAGTTCGCTGATCTGTATGATTATTACCGTGAATTCGGTTATGATGATGCGATTTCTTTCTATAAAGAAAATCTGTCTTATGTGGCTCAGCTTGCAGATGGCGTAAGACTTCTTGTGCTGTGCAACGATTCTGCTGAACAGAAAAATATTGCATATACAGATGAACTTCTTGCATGGGCAAAAGAACAGATGGATAAGGCTAAGGCAGACGGTCAGATGGTGTTTGCTATGGAGCATTATCCCGTTCTTCCCGGACAGCCTGTTCTCACTCTCATTCCCGATGCAAGACAGAAAGAGAGCAAAAAACTTTACACTCTTCTTGCTGACAACGGTGTGCATCTTATCTTTACAGGTCATATGCACAATCAGAGCATCAACATGGTTGAAACTGAAAACGGCAATATATTCTACGATGTTTGTACCGGTTCGGTTATCGGCTGTCCCGCATTCATGCGTCTTTGCACAATTGAAAATGATATGACAGTGCAGATAAAGAGCATTCCTGTTCCCGATTTTGAGTGGGATACAAAAGGCAAGGACTGCACTGTTTATATGCGTGAGCAGTTTGAACGAATGATAAGAACTCTCGTGTCAAGTATGCAGGATGATCCCGCAAGAATTCTCAGAAAATTCGGCGGAGACAAGCCCAAACTTCATAAGATTGTAAAAGTTATAGGCAAAGCCCTCAATACATGGAAAGTGGGCAGAGTTGCAAAGATTTTCTTTGTAAAGGCTCATAAAGATATTCGGGACAGAAAATTCATTGATCTTGTTGTTGACATCGCAAGAAATGCATTTGAAGGGGATCAGCCCTTTGTTGAAGGTACACCTACAGGTGATACTGTGCTTAATGTTTTCAGAAGACTTAAACCCGTTTTCAGAATTCTCAATAAAAAACTTCACGGTTCTCAGGGTGAAGAAATTGATATGTATGAGCTTTTGAAACATTCGCTTGGTAATTACGGTATTTCAGATTATGATGCAACACTTATTCTTAAATGATATGAAAAACTGGATGAAAAATATAGCTGATGATAAAAAAATCACAGCAATAAATATTCCCGGCACACACGACAGTATATGCCGTTATACCGATTTCAGTTTTATAAGTCAGACTCAGCGAATGACAGTTTCTGAGCAACTTGAAAAAGGTGTAAGATATTTTGATTTCCGCTTCAAATTCGCAGACGGCAGATTTCTTGCAAATCACAGTATCACTTTCTGCAGAAAAAAGAGAGGTTTCTGGAATGAAATCATTACAGCTTATGATGTAGTCAATGATTGCATAGCTTTTCTCCAAACCAATCCGTCAGAAAGCATTCTTTTTCAGCTCAAAGAGGCTGAAAGCAATGCCGGAAATGACTTTTTCAATCTCTTTTACGAAAAATTCATAAGCCCTCAGCCTCAGATGTGGTTTTCTGAAAACAGAATTCCCACAATAGGTGAAACAAGGGGTAAAATTGTTCTTCTCAGAGCAGTTTCTGCAGATAAAGACAGATTCAGCGATGCAGATTGCTGTATTGATTTTACAGCTTATCCTTATGTGGGAACACGCAATATTGATGATTGGCGCAGGGGAGAGATAAAGAAACTTGACGGCACGGTTTATGCTCACAGTTTTATTCAGGATTCGTACAAAACCGAAGGTAAAGAAAAGTGGGGTACTGTGACGCGTTTCCTTGAAAGCGGCCTTTCAGAGGATGATTTCAATGTGTGCTATACAAGCTGTACATGTATCTGTGTGCCAAGGATAAATGTAAAATACATCAACAGAAAACTTTTGGATTTTGAGTTTGAAAAAAAGTATTACGGCATAATTGCAACCGACTTTATAACAGAAAAAATCTGTAAATTGATTGTAAATACCAATTAATTTGCAAGAGAATTCAGAATTAAAAATGAATGTTTTCAGAAAGTTGATATAATTAAGAATTAATTGTGAACATTTTCAAAAATTGTTGACTGTTTCCTTTTAATGATATATTATATTGGTGTAATAATTTATATAGGAGGAAAATCGAAATGGTATTTCTTATTAAGCTTCTTGTAAAAATCATCAAGCTCGCTATCGCTCTTAACAAGTTCGGTCTTCTTGATGAAGTAATCAGCATGCTTGAAGGCGTTATTCCTTCAGAATACGCAGATTACCTTGTTTAATTGAATTTGCGAAATTAGGCCGGAGAAATCCGGTCTTTTTTCTTTTTTACGGATATCTAAAAAAATAAGCAGCCTTGCCGTGGCTGCTTAAAATATTTTTTTACTGTAAATAAAATCTGAAATACTATCTTTTGTTATCAGAACAATTTTGTGAATATTGATTCAAATTCAAGCATTATTTCGCAGAATTCAGTTTCTATAACAGACAGAATATTGTCAAATACAGATGCATTTGCATTGGGAGAAATAAGGTTTTCGATAGCGAAAGCTGCAACTCTGTCGAGCGGAGCATCTGTGTTTCTGCAGTCTGTTGATGTGTATTCTGTAGCCGCACCTTCTGTTATAAGATACAGATAACCGTTGTAAAGACTGATTTCTTCTGTAAGGGGAGGCATTACAAATTTGTTACAGAATGATTTAGAAATACCGTCTGCAGATTCTGTGATTTCAAAAACATAAAGGTTAGCCTTGTTGTTTCTGCCGTATGAAGAAGAAACTGCAAGGTATGTTTTATCTTCTGCTTCAAAGAATTCAACGCCCTGAGTTTTGAAAGGTACATAAATCTTGTCTGTTTCTGTGAGTGCGGGTACACCGTCTTTTACTTCAACAGCAAAACCTCTGAGTGTGCTAAACCAATTTTCCTGGAATGTGCCTACCCACAGTTTGCCGTTATAGTATGAAACAGAAGATGCTGGGCAGTCTGTTTCTGCCATAGCAAGATAGGGAACTTCTGAAACATCAGTTGCAGTTGCGTTTCTGATTGCGTCAAGGCTGATTACACCGAGATTTTCATCAGAACTTCTTGCAATGTAAACATATTCACCGTCGCAGGCAATACCGCCAACGTGATTCATATCTTCAGTAACAATAACTGTAAGCAGTTCACGGTTATAAACATCGTCATTAGAAAGAACATAAATTACTGAGTTGAATTCTTTTTCATAGTCATATGCAGTAATAAGCATATATTCGCCTGCGAAACAGAATCCCTGAGGCACCATATTGTAGCAATAGAGGTCTTCACCCATTTTGGTTTTTTCGACACCGGGTACGGGTGTTGAAGAAAGCTCTTCGTTAACGATTGATGCAAAATCTGGATAATCAGCAAGGAGCTTTTCGTGTTTGTCATCAAAACGGTAGCTGAAAGATGTTTCTGCAAATGCTGTAACAGCAACAGCAGAAAGCATAACCAATGAAAGAATAATACATAATAAGGATTTTATTTTTTTGTTCATAATTCATCCCTCCGATTAGTTATTATACATCTTCCTTATGTGAATGTAAATACTTGTATAATACAAATTTTTGTGATAAACTGTTTCTATAATTTTTTCAGGATGTGATTTTATGTACAGAAGTGAATATCCCCGTCCGTCATTTGTTCGTGATAATTGGCAGAATCTTAACGGCAAATGGGATTTTGAAATAGGAAAAGACAATGTTTTTGATAAGGTTATTGAAGTGCCGTTCTGTCCCGAAAGCAGATTGTCAGGTATTGAACACAAGGACTTTATGAACTATGTTCAGTACAGAAGAAATATTATCATCACTTCTGAGCAGCTCAGAGGCTCTGTTGTGATGAATTTCGGTGCCGTTGACTATGAATGCACACTTTATGTTAACGGAAAGAAAGCAGGTTCACACAGAGGCGGATATATTTCTTTTGCATTTGATATTACGGAATATCTCACAGAGGGCTGTAATGAAATTATTGTATCTGTTTTTGATGACACAAGACACCCTGCAATTCCTATGGGTAAGCAGTCAGACAGATTTGAAAGTTACGGCTGCAGCTATACAAGAACCACAGGTATCTGGCAGACAGTATGGCTTGAATTCACAGGGAAAACATATATAACAGAAAGAAAAATCACAGCAGATCCCGATACAAAAACCGTTGTTTTTGATGGTAAACTCAATAACACAGATGTATGCGAAGTCTGTGCTGAAATTTTCTATAAAAATGAAAAAGTTGCAGAGTGTAACACTTTTGCAAAGGACAATTTCTCAATGACAGCATCGCTTAACGGTGAAATTAAGCTCTGGGATGTTCTGAATCCCGAAATTTATGACATTGTTCTCACAGTCAAGCAGAACGGGGAAGTGTCAGACTCTGTAAAAACATACACAGGTTTCAGAAGTGTTGAACTGAAGGACGGTAAATTCCTTCTTAACGGTAAATCAGTATTCCTTCGTCAGATTCTTGATCAGGGCTTCCATCCCGATGGTGTTTACACATTCCCAACAAAGGAAGATATTGAAAAGGATATTGATATTGCAATCGAACTCGGTTTCAACGGTGCAAGACCTCACGAAAAGATTTTTGAAGAATACTATTTCTATTATGCCGATATGAAAGGCTATCTTGTCTGGGGCGAATATCCCAACTGGGGCTGTCTTCTTGACAGCAAAAATAATCCCGAGGGACTTCAGAATTTCCTGCCCGAGTGGAAAGAAGAACTTGTAAGAGATTATAACCATCCGTCAATTATCGGTTGGTGTCCGCTTAATGAAACATGGGACGGACCGCA